>JAGQHR010000021.1 GCA_020431745.1 Candidatus Eiseniibacteriota bacterium | reverse complement strand
AGCTACTTCCCGGGAGAGACGATCGAAGGCGCGGTGCGTTTCGTGGAGCCGCGGGTCTCCGACAAGACCCGCAGCGTGCAGGTCGGCGTCTCCCTGCCCAACCCGGAAGGCCGTCTGCGCGCCGGCATGTACGCGACCGCGACGTTCGCTCCGGTGGTCGCCGAGGATGCCGTCGTCATCTCCGAGCAGGCCGTGCTCCGGACGGGTGACCGCGACGTCGTGGTGGTCGATCTCGGTGAAGGACGTTTCGAGCCCCGGACCGTGCGGCTCGGAACGGAAGCGGATGGTCACGTCCAGGTCCTCGGCGGTCTGAAGGAGGGGGATCGGATCGTGACGTCGGCCCAGTTCCTGATCGACTCCGAATCGAACCTGCAGGCGGCGATCCAGCGCATGATCGCGGAGCAGATGGGAGCTTCCGCAACGTCGACCATGTCTCACGGATCGCACTGAGGAGCGTCGAGATGCTGGCCCGAATCATCGAATGGTCCCTGCGCAATCGCTTTTTGGTGATGCTCGGGCTTCTCGTTTCGATCCTGGCGGGGGTCTGGGCGATTCGGGACACCCGACTCGATGCCATTCCCGATCTTTCCGATGTCCAGGTCATCGTCTACACGCAGTTCCCGGGGCAAGGACCGCGGGTCGTCGAGGACCAGGTCACCTACCCGATCACGACCAAGATGCTTTCGGTGCCGCACGCCAAAGTGGTCCGCGGCTATTCGCACTTCGGGTTCTCGTTCGTCTATGTCCTGTTCGAAGACGGCACCGACCCCTACTGGGCCCGGTCCCGTGTTCTCGAATACCTATCCGGACTGGCGTCGGAGCTTCCGCCCGGCGTATCGCCACAGTTGGGACCGGATGCCACGGGCGTCGGCTGGGCGTTCATGTACACCCTCAACTCGACGAACCATTCGCTGGAAGAGCTTCGCTCGATCCAGGACTGGTATCTCAAGTACGCCCTGACCGGGGTGGAGGGAGTGGCCGAGGTTGCCTCGCTGGGAGGCTACGTCCGCCAGTACCAAGTCGAAGTCGATCCAGTGAAGCTGCGCGCGTACGGCGTATCGCTCCCTCAGATCAAGACCGCGATCCAGCGCTCGAACAAGGATGTCGGTGGACGGCTGCTCGAGATGGGGGAGCGTGAGCTGGTCGTCCGCGGACTGGGCTACATCAAGGACGTTCGGGATCTGGAACAGGTCTCGTTGGGAGCAGGACCGGGAGGCACGCCGGCGCTGCTGCGCGACGTGGCGAGAGTCACGATCGGTCCCGAGATCCGCCGCGGCATCGCCGAGTGGAACGGAGAGGGTGAGACGGTGGGTGGGATCATCGTGGTCCGCGAGAACGCCAACACCCTCGCCACCATAGCCGCCGTCAAGGAGCGGTTGGCGGAGCTGGAGCCCGGACTACCCGAGGGTGTGGAGATCTCGGTGGCGTACGACCGGACGCAGCTCATCCATCGATCCATCGATACCCTCACGCACACGCTCATCGAGGAGTCGATCATCGTCGCCCTCGTCTGCGCGATCTTCCTCTTCCACCTGCCGTCGGCCCTGGTGGCGATCTTCTCGATCCCGGTCTCGATCCTGATCGCGTTCGTGGTCATGCGCATCCAGGGACTGGGTGCGAACATCATGTCGTTGGGCGGCATCGCCATTTCCATCGGAGTGCTCGTCGACGCCGCCATCGTCATGGTCGAGAACGCGCACAAGCACTACGAAGAATGGCGGGACAAGCGGTCCCACTACGAGATCATCCTGAAATCGGCGCAGGAGGTGGGGCCGACCCTCTTCTTCACGCTTCTGGTGATCACGGTCTCGTTTCTGGCGATCTTCACGCTCCAGGAGCAGGAGGGGCGGCTCTTCCGGCCGCTCGCGTTCACCAAGACCTACGCCTTGGCGGCCTCTTCCGTCGTCGCGATCACGGTGATCCCGGTGCTCATGTACTGGTTCGTGCGGGGCAACATCCACAGCGAGGAAACGCACCCCGTCTCCAAGCTGCTGCGACGGATCTACACGCCGGTTCTGCACGCGGTCCTGCGCTTCCGGTGGTGGGTGATCGCGGGGGCGCTGGCGCTCATGCTCGCGACGCTCTTCCCGCTGCGGCACATCGGGTCGGAGTTCATGCCTCCGCTCTGGGAAGGCGACCTCCTTTACATGCCGACGACATTTCCCGGGATCTCGATCACGAAGGCCAAAGAACTGCTCCAACAGACCGACCAGATCATCGCCGGATTCCCCGAAGTCCGAACGGTCTTCGGCAAGATCGGTCGTGCGGAGACGGCGACGGATCCCGCGCCGCTTTCCATGATCGAGACCACCATCATTCTGAAGGATCGGTCGGAGTGGCGGCCGGGAATGACCAAGGAGAAGCTGATCCGCGAGCTGGACGAGGCGATCCAGTTTCCCGGTCTCACGAACTCGTGGACGATGCCGATCCGCACGCGGATCGACATGCTTTCCACCGGAATCAAGACTCCGGTCGGGATCAAGATCGCGGGTCCCGACCTCAAGACGCTCGAAGATCTGGGGCAGCGGGTGGAAGGCGCGGTCAAGGGCCTGGACGGAACGCTCTCGGCCTACGCGGAACGCGTCATGGGCGGGACCTTTCTCGACTTCGACATCGATCGCGAGGCGGCGGCGCGCTACGGGCTGACCGTCGGCGACGTCCAGGACGTCATTCAGTCCGCGATCGGCGGCATGAACGTCGGTTACACCGTCGAGGGTTTGGAGCGCTATCCGATCAACGTTCGCTATCCGCGCGAGCTGCGGGATGACCTGCCGGCATTGCGCGAGATCCTCGTCACCACACCCGCCGGCGCCCAGATTCCGCTGGGCCAGCTGGCCGATCTGCGGATCCAGCAGGGGCCGCCCATGATCAAGTCGGAGAACGCCCGTCCGAATGCGTGGGTCTATGTCGATCTGAGAGGGGTCGACGTCGGCACCTGGGTGCGCGAGGCCAAGCAGGTCGTGGCCGACCAGGTGTCGCTGCCGCCCGGGTACACCATCTACTGGTCCGGTCAGTACGAGTACATGGAGCGCGCGCGCCAGCGTCTGCTGATGATCGTGCCGCTGACGCTTTTCCTGGTCATTCTGCTCCTGTACATCAACACGAAGTCGGTGATCAAGACCGCGCTCGTTCTCCTCGCGATTCCGTTCTCGCTCGTCGGAGCGGTCTGGGTCCTGTGGGCTCTGGGCTACAACTGGTCGATTGCGGTGTGGGTGGGGCTGATCGCGCTCGCGGGTCTGGACGCCGAGACCGGAGTCGTGATGCTGCTCTATCTCGATCTCGCGTACGAACGGTGGCGGGGTGAGGGCCGGATGCGAAACCGCTCCGATCTCACCGAGGCTGTGCACCACGGTGCCGTCCAGCGGATCCGTCCGAAACTCATGACCGTCGCGACCACCTTCATCGCGTTGGTGCCGATCCTCTGGGCCACCGGGACCGGAGCCGACGTCATGCGCCGGATCGCCGCGCCCATGGTGGGCGGGATCGTGACGTCGTTCTTGGGTGAATTGGTCGTCTATCCGGCGCTCTACTTCATTTGGCGGTCGATCGGCCTTCGTCGCTCGATGCCGACACCGGCTCCGCGGCCGATGCCTTAGCCGAACGTCGGGTCGAGAAGGAGGTCTCGCCGGCGTCCCGCCTCCGCGTGTCGCGCCGCGTCGAGCGACCGGCCGTTCTCGAGACACGTCGCGGCCACGCGAAGCTCGATCCGAGACGCGCGGCGTCGGGCGTTCGGTGGTATGCTCTCCGGAGCCCCATCGGCCGTCGCGCCCCCTCGCGATGGGCGGGGGGCCAGGAGACCCAGTCGGATGCTCATCGGTCGCGGATTCATTGCGGTCACCTGCCCGTTGGTGCTTGTGCTGGGAGTGGCGGGCAACGCGGCGGCTCAGTTGAGGCTGCCGGAGATCGTTCTTGGCGTGCGGCCGTACGCGGAGAGCCTGACCTGCGACGATGCTCCTCGGCCGTGCGATGCTGCGTACGCTGCGGACGAAATCGGCGTCTTCGAGTTTTTGGTCTACACCTTGGAGTACGCGCGCGAGCTTCGTTTCGGGCTCGACTGGCCCGCGGAGTGGCAGGTGTTGTCCTGGGAGACATGCCACCCCGGGGAGCTCGACGGAGACCCGACGCAGCCCGGGCACGGATTCTCGTTTCAGTTCGCCGGGTGCACCGACGGGACGATCCCGATCCTGCGGATCGTGATGGACTGCACCGTACCGGGCCGCTTCACGTCCTCTCCGCATCCGTCGACGGGGGACATCGTGCTCCTGGATTGCGACGGCGAGCTCCACCAGTCCAGTTGGCTCGAACACATCTATGTCGAGATCGGTGATTTCTGCGGCCGTCTTCCCCAGTCGGGTTGCGTGATGTGTCCCGAGTCGGTCGTCGGCTTCGTCGACCCGGCGCTCATCCAGTTGGAGGTCGTACGGGGCGCCACGGTGCTCGATACCGTGAGGGTGAACGCCGCGCCCAAATGTTTCGTCCTGCCGGAGTGCGGTGGTCAGGATACGGATCGGCCGTGCTTCCAGGGAGTGTCGAGTGGCGCGGAGTGGTTGGACGTCGATCTCATCTCCGAGAAGGGGTTCGATCACTGGTATCGGCTGACCGTGCACGCAGACGCGCTCTCGCTCGGGGAGCAGCGGACGCGGCTCCAGGTGATGGGTGGTTCGACCTGCTGCCGGCCGACGTGCGCCGAGGTCGTCGTGCAGGTCGTGGAAGGACCGCCCGACCCCACGCGTCGCGTGTCCTGGGGGAGTCTCAAACGGGGGACGTTCGGCGCGGTCACGAAAGACAAAGACTGAGTCAGCGCCAGCTCCGGTCCGAGCGCTTGTCGGTGGCCGGTAGCATGGGATCCCGTTGGTAGTCCCCGGTCGGTCGACGGATCGAGCTGCCTACCGAATGATCTGGAGACGATGGTGGGTCTCCCAGGAATCGCCCTCCACGCGCACGAAATAGAGTCCGCTCGCCAGATCGCTCAGCTCCATCCCCACGAAGCGTTGTCCGGTGACGTCCTGGCGCATCGACTGCACGCGGCGACCCGACGCGTCGAACAGCTCCACGTCGAGCTGCTCCGTCGGACGTCCCAGCTCGATCGAAACCAGGCGATTCGCGCTGACCGGATTCGGGTAGAGCAACGTCGTCGCGACCGGGGAGTCGTCTGGGATCGCCCCTTCGAAGTAACGCTTGCCCAGCGCGAAGACTTCCGCGGCGATCTCGATCCCGATCTTCCGTCCCGGGATGTCGTCCGCGGGGGGATGGATCCCACCCCAGATCCGCGACAGGCTGGTCTGATCGGATGCGTCGCGGTAGGTCGCCCACTGCAGAGTGACGTCGACCGAAGGACCATCCTCGAAGACGAGGAATGAGTCCTTCGGTGCGAAGAACTGCCCCATGCCGCCCGGGAAGTACTCGTCGCCCGTCAGCTTTGTCAGCATTTCGGCCGCGGCCCGAGAGAACGTGGAGTGTCCGGAGATGTAACCAGCGAAGGGCGGCGTGATGAACGTCGGTCGCTGATAGGGCCACCAGTTTTCCGCGAGGATCCAACCCACACCGGCCGTGTCCGTCTCCGGATCGTCGATGTAGTCGTGTCCGCGCCAGGTGTAGAGCTTGATCTTGCCGACGTTGACATCGTCGAGCCCTGCGAGCGGATCCCCTTCTTCGACCAGCTCCACGAGGCCGTCCACCAACGGGAGGCCGGCCGGGTGATAGTGCGGCAGATCGGGGTCGCTGCTCTGCCCCAGGTCGGCCATGGCCCGGATCGCCGACACCGGACGGATGTAGTCGTGATAGCCCTTGATACCCCAGGCGGAGACGGCAGCGTCGTGCATCGCCGCTCCCAGGAGGAAGTACGCCTTCACGTCCCACTCCAACGGATCCAGCTCCGGCCCCACGCCTTCGAAGCGCCGGTGGGACAGCGGATGGTCGTTCACGTAGTTGAGGATGGTGAACCAGTGTCCGGGCGGTGTTTCCGACTTCGGCCCGTCGGCCCAGAATTCCGCGAGGACGCGGGTGTAGTCGCCGCGGGGCACCATCTGCGGCTCGTAGGGCTTGCCGGTGCGCGGATTGACGTCCCACCCCTCGCTCGGATCACCCCCGTCCAGTAGGTCGTAGAAGTCCCGGTACTCCGCCAGCGTTTCCGGAAGCCGGGGAACGTTCCCGATCGATGCCGGCGAGATGTCCCAGAGCACGCCGTCGTTCGGGTCCAGGTGCGACGCCCAGATCGCGACCAGCTCGAACGTCCACTGATAGTCGTCGGAGAGCCCGCCCCCGTCCATCTGCAGGTGCGGTGGCGCGCCCGGATCATGAAAGACCCAGTAGTCGTATCCGTCCCGCTCGTGAACCGTCAGATCCTGATCGTTCAGCGCGAACGAGTTTACCTGACCCCATTCGGGACTCAGGAACGGCGGGGTGCTCACCGGGATCTGATGTCCGGACTGGTCGATGAAGTCCAGAGTGAGCGGCTGCCACCGGTTGTAATCGGCGATGTCCGGGTCGCCGGGAAGCGTCGGAGTCATCGGGGGGTTCAAGGGCTTGTAGTGGAGGTTGGCGTAGGCGTTCTGCTCGTTGGAGTGATCGTGTTGTCCGTACTCGATCATCCGCTCGGCGATGTAGTTTCCCAGCGCCGCCGCCGCGTGCGGGGCGCCTTTGCGATAGTCGGTGGAGGTGAACGAGGCGTCGTATCCGAGGGACGCGAAGAGACTGTCGAACCGCGGCAGCGTCTGTGCCGCGCCCGGGGAGTTTCGGAACCGATGGGAGAGCAGCCGGTAGGCCGCGTAGCTGACCGCCTCGTCGCGCGCGAGATCGATGTCGACGGGTTTGTCCATCTCGTAGAACGGACAGGTCGCGCCGTGCACCGTCTTGCCCAGCATGTAGGTGTCCGCGACGTCGTCGTAGGCCGCCCAAGCGTCGTACATCGCGACGGAGACATGGAAGAGGTTGCGCGCGTGCACGGTCGGGCGTGCGAAGTCGTGGCGAATCGCCTCCAAGAGCTCCTCGTTCCAAAGGCGGGCCACCGAATGCTCGGTGCCGGCGGCGACGAAGCCGGGCCCGCCGTATCCGGCGACGTGCGCTGCGGCTGAGGTCGGGAAAACGTCGAGCGTCACCAGGCCCAGTGTCGCGATCAGCGCGGTCATGGGGAGGGCCCGCCCGACGGTCCGGCTCACCGTGCAGATCTGATTCATGTCGTCCTCACGATGGTGTCCCGCACGGCCAGTGGATCCGAAGCTCATCCGGTCGGCGAATCCGTGCCGGGACGTGGAAGATGCGCAGACCGGTCGGAGTCCGACCCCCGGACCCGCCACCGGCACGGCGGATCTTAGCAGAGGTGCGCCGTCTGTGGATCGCGTCCGTGAAGCGTCCGGAAGGATCCGCGACAGACCGCGGAAACGGCGTCTTCCGCACGGACAAGGTCCAGCAAAGTGTTATTTGGCAGCACTATACGATTGTCATGAAGCCGGCGGAGCAGGCTCCGCCGAACGATCTGCCGCCCGCGGGTGGGCGGGATTCTCTCGGGTTGTCCCTTTCGTGATAATGTTATATAACATACCCATGAAACAGGAAGTCGACCCTGGGAGCCCGGTCCCCCTCTACCACCAGATCGCCGAGGCCATCCGTGCGCGGATCGAGCGGGGCGACCTCGCCGCCGGGGATGCGCTGGAACCGCTCCGAGAAGCCGCTCGCAGCTGGGGTGTGAACCTGCACACCGTGAGACACGCCTACACGGCGCTGGCCCGCCAGGGGCTGGTCGAAACCCGGGGAGCGCGCGGGACCCGCGTCACGCGGAGCCAAGGTCGAACCCAGCGTGCGGCGCGCGAGGCCGACCGACAGGAATTCGCGAGCCGCGTCCTCGAGGAGGCCCGGGAACGACTCGGCCTCGATGCGGCGCAGCTCTGCCGCGAGATCCGCCGCGTCGGCGGCGGGGAGGCGCGCCGTGAAACCGTCCATGTAGTCGAGTGCACCAAATGGCAATGCCAGTCGCATGCCCGAGAGATCGCGACCCGTTTCGACGTCGACGCACGGGAGTGGTCGTTGGAGCGGGAAGAGGAACCACCGGCCGGCACGATCATCGCGACGTATTTCCACTACAACGACATTCGGAGGATGTGGCCGGAGCGGCTGCGCGAAGTGACGTTCGTGACGATCGGACCCGATCCGAGGATCCTGGAAGAGATCCCGGACGACACCACGCGGGTTCTCGTCTGCGAGCGTGACGCCGTGACCGCGGATACCGTGGCGTCCGACGTCCGCGCACTCTTTCGTTCCCGGGGGTGCGACGTGGAGCCGGTGGTAGGCGCCGATCCTCTCGCTTGGCTGGACGCTCGGGGGGTTGGAACCGTCGTGCTGGTCGCTCCCCGGGTGTGGTCCTCTCTCCCTCCGTCGGTGCGCTCCCATCCCCGGGTGCTCGTCGCCGCGTACGTCTTCGAGAGCATGGATCTCGACCGAGCCGCGAGGATGCTCGGCTGGCCGGAACACGCCGGTGTTGTGCAACAACCGTAGAGGAGGAGAAGCCATGAACCGGACCGCGCACCTCGACCGGCAACTGCCTGGGATCGTGTTCCGCGGCGCAGTTCTCGTTTCGCTCGCGTTGCTCTCGCTCTCCTCGCGGACTCGGGCGGAGGATTCAGTCGTGACCGGTTTTCCCGAATACGAGATGACGGTGACCATCGGGACCGATTCCGCATCGATGGAGATCACCGGACAGATCGTGATCCCCCCCACGCAGGCACCACGCGCGGAAATCGTGCTCGGATTGAGTGAGAAACTGGGTGATCTCCGGATCGAGATGCCGGAGCCGGCCGGGACGGTCCTGCTTCCACCTTCGAGGGGAGAGCTGATCCCGGGCTTGCAGGACGGGTGGGGAACGTATCCCTACGCCATTCGGTTCGAGGATCCATGGCCCGCCGGACGGCCCCTGCGTCTCTCCTTCCGGTGTCGAGGCGGGGAAGCGACCGCGTTCGTCTATCACGTCGGCGCCCCGGTGATCTTTGCGAGCGGGATCAACACCGCGTGGTACCCGCAGGTCGACGATCCGCGCGTCGAGGACGGGGGGTGGTCCGGTCTCCGCGCCACCGGCACGATGACCATCGAGCTGCCGGAAGGGCTCTCCGTCTATGCCGCCGGACAATCCCCGCCCGAAGCGAAGCAGGCGATTCCGTTCCGCTTCGAGACTCCCGTCTTCTTCAGCTTCGCCGCCGGTCCCTATCGCATGATCTCGGCGCCGGACGACCCGCCCGTGGTGGCCTGCTTCCTCCGAGCGCGGGAGAACCAGGACGAGTACGTAACGGGCGGAGCAGCCGTGCTGAACGTGTTGCGGTCGATGTTCGGACCCTATCCGTACTCACGCTTCGGGATCGTGGAAGTGCCCACGGCAGACGCCCAGGCGGCCGGTTTCGCGGGCGCCAGCCTCGACGGCTTCATCCTCGCGAACACCGCCTTTCTCGATCGACGCTTCAACACGGCCTACTTCGGACACGAGATCGGTCACCAGTGGTGGGGCAACCTGATGACGTTGTCGGAGGAACGGGGTGGGATGATGTTCAGCGAAGCGATGGCGCAGTACGGCTCCCTCGTGGCGGTGGAGACCATCGAGGGACCGGCCGCCGCCGAGCGCTACCGCCGCAGCGGGTATCCCGGATACAGCGCGATGCAGTGTGGCTTGGGATACCTGCGCGTCGCCGCGGCCGGGCTCGACGCTCCACTACCCGACGCGAACGACGGCCCGGCCGCCCGGATCATCGCCGACGGGAAGGGCTTCCAGGTCTGGAACATGCTGGCGGACGAAGTAGGACCGGATCGGTTCTCCTCCGCGCTTCGAGAGATCATCGGCGCCCACGCCCTCCGGCCTTTGACATGGGAAGGATTCCTCGCCGAGATCGAACGAGCGACCGGGGCGGACCTCGGTTGGTTCTATGCGCAATGGCTCGAACGTGCGGGAGCGCCCTTTCCCCTACTGGAGTGGTCACAGAGAGACGGAGAGATCGCGGTCACCGTGGTGCAGGACGAGACTCCCTACCACTTGACGGTGGACGTGGAGGTCACGGCCTCCACCGGTGAGCGACGGATCCATCGCGTCGAGGTTGACGACCGTCGCACGTCGGTGACGCTCCCCGTCCCCTGGCCGGTGAGCACCGTCGAGTTGGATCCGCGGTATCGCATCCTGCGCTGGACACCGGAGTATCGGGCGGAGGCCACGGCGCTCGCCACCGTGACCCGGGCGCAGCTCCTTGCCTGGGACGACCAGCCCCAGGAGGCGGCGCGAGCCTTGCAAGCGGCTCTCGACGACACGACGATGGGCGCTTCGGACGACTATGGCCGGCGTTACGCGCTGGAGTCGATGTTGGGACGAGTTCTCTTCCAGGATGAGAAGTATGACGAAGCGCGACAGCATCTGGAGACGGCGCTCCGGGCTCCGACCCGGCAGGTCGAGGATCTACCCTGGACGTACTACCTCCTGGGAAGAGTCGCCCTGGCTCAGAACGACGAGGATCTGCTCGACGAAGTCCGTCGTTCGATCGCTGTCGCCGACGTCAGGGCGGGAGGCACGGGCGCACCGGAGGCGCTGCGAGAGCAGGTCGAACGGCGCTAGCTCGCGCCGTTCGGTTGGCGTGCCCGGGATCCAGAGGAATCTCCGGCTTGGCGGGGATCCTCCGTCAGAACTCCCAGCTCACCCCCAGGACCGGGAGCAACCCGAACCAGGTCGTGTCGTCGCGGAAGTACTGGTAGCCACCCTGGCCGTCCGGTACGAGCTGCCCCGCGTCGTTGCGGGAATCGACGTCGAACTTTCTTAGGTTCTGTCGATTGTAGAGATTGATGACGTGGAGATAGGCCTTGATCGTGCCGTTGCGCACCGGAAACGAACGATTGAAGCGTACGTCCATGCGGTGATACGCGGGATACTGGTCGGCGCGGAACCCGTTGTGTGATGCGGCCATGAACAGGTCGTCCGGGGGAGGGTCGCTGTACGGGTGGTTGGCCACGTAGGTGTAGGTCGTGAGCGGCCACCCGGAGTGGTACTGCCAGGACAGATTCACGTGCCAACGTGGGGTCGGCCGGTAGTTGACATCCACGTAGACGGTATGTCGTTGGTCGAGCGGGCGCGGCAGATCACCGGTTCGACGGATCAGCAACCCGTCGAAGGTGAGACTCTCGATCGTCTCCTTTGCCTCCGCCAGGGCGTAGCTGAGCCACCAGGACACCTTGCGTCCCCGGTCGTACTTCAGGAACAGCTCGACTCCCCGCGCCGTCGCCCCTCCGTACTGCAGGAAGACTTCATCGTTGCGGGACTCGGGGAAGACTTCCCAAGGATCGCGGAGGTTCTGGTACTCGTCGCTGATTCGGGAGATGTCCTTCACGTAGGCATCGAGGCGGACCTCCATCCCGTCCTCGAAACCATGTTCGATCCCCGCGACGTAGTGTTTCGACAGCTCCGCCGGATTGAACTCCGTCGCTCCGTGGTTCACGTCCAGGGCGTTGATGAACTGGCTCTGGTAGTAGTACCCCCAAGCCGCGCGGGCGACTGTTCGCTCGCCGAAGGCGTAGGCCACGCTGAGACGGGGGCTCCAGAGATCGTCGTGCG
Source organism: Candidatus Eiseniibacteriota bacterium (assembly GCA_020431745.1). Lineage (GTDB taxonomy): Bacteria > Eisenbacteria > RBG-16-71-46 > CAIMUX01 > CAIMUX01 > JAGQHR01. The sequence continues at coordinate 2,728 of JAGQHR010000021.1, read as the reverse complement.
CCCAGGTCGCTCGGTCGTGGCGGGCGCCGGACTCCAGATAGAGATGACGCCACGGATTCAGCCGCGCCGAGACGTAGGCCGCCGTTTGTTGACCGCTCGGTTTGGTGCGTACGGTCACGGAATTCTCGTAGGGGCCGATGACGCCGGTGGAGTCGGCGCGGACGTCGCTCAGACTGTAGGCGTAGTCGTAGTCCGCTTCGAGCTGCCGGAAGTCGATTCCGTAGTGCAGAGAGAGCCGTGTTGCGGGGTCCCAAATCCAGTCCTGCTTCAAACCGTAGAACGTGTAGCTGCGCTTGTCCGCGAGCTTGAAGTTGAGCTTGTCAGTGTACTCGTCCTTTTCGGCATCGCCGTGGCGCTCGTGCGTCACGTTGCCGAGATAGAGCAGAGAGCGTGAGTAGAGTCGCGAGGAGTAGTGGGACTTGAGCGCTGCCCAACCGTAGGTATTGCCATAGCTGGTATCGTGAATGTCGTGCGCCTCTTCCGTGATATCCCTCACCTTGGCCTTGTCGCCTGAGAGGAGGAGGTGCCCGGATAGCGTGTGCTGGGCCGCCAGTGGGATCTCCACCTTGCCCATCAGATCCTCGAAGTAGTGCGTGGTTTGGGCATCGACCACGGAGAGGACGCGGATCTTGTCGAGCACCCCACGACGCCCGGAGACGAGATAGCTGCTGTTCCCCCGCAACGGCCCTTCGGAATACAGGCGGGCGTTCATCACGCTGAGACCGAGCTTGGTCCGACGCTGTCCCGGCTGAGCCGTCTTCGTCCGCATGTTGAAGACACCGCTCTGCCGGTTTCCGGACTCGGCCGAGAATCCGCCGGTCATCAGGTCGATGCTCTCGATCGTTTCGATGTCCACGATGCTGAACAACCCACCGACGAAGTCCCGCTGATGGAAGGGCTCGTAGAGCTCCATGCCGTCGAGGTTCATCAGGACTTCGTCCGACTCGCCGCCGCGTACGGTGAAGCGGGAGGAGTAGTCGGTGGACGCGACGCCGGGGAGGCGGGTCGCAGATCGTGTGATGTCTTCGGCAAACGACATGTTTTCGAGGGCTTCCCGGTCGAGGGCCTGCGACCGCTGCGTGCCATTCCCCATGATCGTGTAGCTGCCCGGAGTGACCACGAACTCGGCGAGGGGGATCGCGGCCGGGCTCAGGCCGATCGTGCCGAGATCCTCATCCTCACCGGGAGCGAGATCGAGGCCGGGGATGTCGTGGGCGGCAAATCCGATGAAGGAGAACCGAAGGTGCCACGACCCCGGGGGGAGGTCGCGCAGATGGAAGCTCCCATCGAAGTCCGTGATCCCTCCATAGGGCGTGTTCAAGACTTGGATGTTCACTCCGGAGAGCAGCGCTCCCGTTTCCTGGTCGATGACCCGACCATGCACGGCGGCGCGGCCAGGCTGCGGGACCGTGCTCTCCGCACCGAGCGCCGCCGGGCTCGCGACCGCGAGTCCGAGGATCCAGATGGATCGGATGAGTTGACTTCTCCGGACGCTCATCAAGTCTCCTTCCCCTCGATGGGAGCCTGTGTCCCCGGAACTCCGGCTCGAATTGTGGAGCGCGCGAATGAAAGGAGGATTAGAGAACCGGACGTGACCACTGGATGGCGCGGAGCTGGAGCGTCGACGGATTTCGATGGAGCAAGTGTTGCACTCTGACGGACAGGGACTCGCCAGCGCAGTTCGATGACCCGCGCATTTTGCGCTCCGCTCACCCTCGGAAGGGCCGCGCCGAACCGTGATCGGGCCATCCCGGCGGCCCATGGAATGCTTTACCAGGACTACCGTATCCGGAGCCCGACGACCCGTTCCGGGGAGAAGGAACGCGGCGCGAGCCAGCCGATCTCCGTGCTACCCTCATCCTGGGTTTGGATCCTTCCGCATTTCGGTGCGGCCCGGATGGGCGGCGCCACACCTCACGACTCGTCCGCCCCGAGCGTGCAGGAGCTCGGGTTCCTGTGGCGCCGTGAGGTCCCGCCGTGACAGCAACGTCCCGCAAGAAGTGGCTTCCCATCCTCATCCTCGTGGTTCTCGTCGCCGGCGCGGGAGTGGCCGGCAACCTCCTCCGTCGTTCCTCGATGACCGATCTCGACGATCAGGATGGCTACTCCGACGGCGAGGACTACGGCGAGAGCGACGCGGGTGACTACGCGGACGCCGGAGACTACGAGGAAGGGAAAGACTCCGGCCGGTCTGGCGCGCGCGGTGGTGCTGGTCCCGCCTACGACTCGGCACGGGCCGGGGCGGCCGCCTCCCGCCCGTCTTCCGGTGGAACCCGGCAGGGCAACGCGGCTCGGTCGACGATGCGACAGGGTCCGTGTTTCCGGTATCTGGTCCCCGAAGGATGGAGAGTGGTCGAAGACGGCCAGTATGCAGTCGTCCTGATGGCACCCGACCAGCGCGCCATCACGACGATGGTCGGCAACGTCGGACTTCCTTCCAACTACAACCCGCAGCAGTATCTCTACGAGAGGTTGAGCCAGGCCGGCCTCGGGAACCTTCGCTTCGGACCGGGACGTCAGGCGCCGGCGGTCTTCGGATTTCCCACCGCCTATGAATTCGACGTCGACTATGTCGTGAGTGGCATCCCCTGTCGGGGTCTCGCGCGGTGCAGCGTGTCTCCCAGCTACGACTTTTGTACGATGGTGATGACCTGGGCGGCCGCCGAGAACTCGCAGTGGCCGAGCTATTCATCCTGGCTTCCCGATCTCGCGGGACAGGTGCAGGTCA
>JAGQHR010000218.1 GCA_020431745.1 Candidatus Eiseniibacteriota bacterium | reverse complement strand
CCGCCCCGGATCGGGACGAAGCAGCCTGAGGAATCGCCTCGGCCGGTCCGGCCTTCTCTCTCTGTCGTGCCTACCTATGTCGTGACCACGGACTTCACCCGCACGGATCTCACCGCGCCCCGAACCTGCTCGTCGATCTCGAACCTACTACTCGATGACGATCACCTTCGTCTCGGTGCGGACGCTCCCGCTCTGGAGGCGCAGGAAGTAGAGGCCGCTGCCGGCCTGCCGGCCCGTTCCGTCGTTGCCGTCCCACTCGATGAGCGTTCCGTCGCGCGGGCTGAGCGGAACGACCAGTCGGCCCGCGGCATCGAAGATTCCGGCTCGAACCGGCGCCGACGCGGGACTGGAAAAGTGGGCGCGGAATCCATGGGTCGACGGATTCGGATACACCGGGCCGAGACGAACGCCGACGGACGTTTCCGGCTGTGGCACGCCCGCCGAAGCGGACCAGATGTCATCGATGGGGAGACGTCCGGCAGCGAGCCCGAACGCCGGGATCTCCAGGGCGTCGCAGATCGTGCGCAAGACCGTGTAGTGATCGACGTGCCCCGTGTGATCGGCACCCGCGATCACCGCCGATCCCGCGAAGACGGTCAGGATGTGATTCCCGGAGGCGCTGTTGTCCTCGTCCCACGTGAGCACGACGAAACCGTCGGGCCCGACCCCCTCGATCATCTGGGGAAGATTGTTGGCCAGCCAGGTATCTCCCGTGGCCACCGGGCAGTCGTGCGTGTTGTTGCACTGGTTCGGCACTACGAAGCCCAGCCGGGGAAGCGTCCCGTTCGCAATGTCGGTGGCGAGGTCCGTGTACGGTCGTTCGCGCGTGTGGTCGAGGTTGCTGAAGTTGACCCAGGGGGCATGTTTGCGCACGTACAGTCCACCCGCCGCTGTACAACCGGTGTACCCGGCGGAGGGAAGGTCCTCGGAGTAGGCGCGCCAGGACACACCGGCGGCCTCACACGCCTGACCTAGATTCGCTGTCACGTAGGGTGAGCCGGGAGGCGGACAGGCGTCGTTGACCACACCCTGCGTTCCGCCGGACCAGAGCGCCAGGTAGTTCGGTTGCGAGGGGTGTGTCACGCCATACGATTCCGAACAGACGCTGTTGGCGGCGATCAGCCCCGCCGTATACGGCGCCGTTCGGACCTGGTCGTAGCTATGGTTCTCCATGATGACGACGAGGATGTGATCGGCCGGCGGAACCGCGTGGGCGGCCGTTTGCCATGAGACAGCGGCGAACAACGAAGTCCAGATCACCGCACGGAGACCGCGAGCCGAAAGGAACGAGACGCGCATCGATGAGACCCTCCTGGAAGCAACCAGCGCCCCGAGAACACCGGGCGAAGTATAACTCCGGAGTGGTCCCCGAACCCATAGCGCCGTGCGGGCGCCAGGCGTTCAGGCGGCGCGACGGTGGCGGGCGTGGTCGATCGCCCGGAGGACGACCTCGGCGATCTCCCGGGTCTTGAACGGCTTGGATACACCGTCGTACCCGGTCGAGGCATCGCTCTCGATCGCCGACGTCCGCACCTCCAGGAGCGCCACGTCGAAGGAACAGTTCCGGATCAGAAAGCGTTGACGCCGCCGCAGATCTCGCGGCCGACCGCCAGCTCGTGGATCGTCTCCGTGCCTTCGTAAGTAATGACGCTTTCCAGGTTCAGCATGTGCCGGATCGGGCTGTACTCGATGCTGATCCCGCCGGCTCCCAGGATGTCGCGCGCCTCCCGCGACACATCCAGCCCCATCCGGACGTTGTTCCACTTCGCCATCGAGACCTGGGTCGGATGCATCTTGCCCTGATCCTTGAGCCGCCCTAGCTGCAGCGCGAGAAGCTGCGCGGTGGTGATCCGCCGGCACATTTCGGCGAAGCGCCGCTGGATCGTCTGCTTGTGGGTGAGAGGAGATCCGAAGAGCACGCGCGTCTGCGCGAAGTCGAGGGCGGTCTTGTAGGAGCCGATAGCGGCACCGATCGCGCCCCAGGCGATGCCGTAGCGCGCCTGGGTCAGACAGCTCAGCGGCGCCTTGAGTCCCTTGGCCTCCGGCAGCACGTTCTCCTGCGGCACGCGCACCGAATCGAAGAACAGCTCGGACGTGATCGACGCCCGCAGCGAGTACTTCTTCAGCGTGTCCCGCGTGGTGAAGCCCTTCATGCCGCGCTCGACGATGAACCCGCGGATCCCGTCATCGGTCATCGCCCAGACGATCGCGAGATGGGCGATCCCACCGTTCGTGATCCACATCTTCGCGCCGTTCAGGATCCAGTCGCTCCCGTCCTTCTTGGCATGCGTCTTCATCGTACCGGGATCGGACCCGCCGTCGGGCTCGGTCAGTCCGAAGCAACCGATCGCTTCCGCGGACGCCATCTTGGGGAGCCAGCGCTGGCGTTGCTCCTCGCTGCCGAACGCATGGATCGGGTACATGCAGAGACTGCCCTGCACCGAAACGAAACTGCGCAGGCCGCTGTCGCCGCGCTCCAGCTCCTGGCAGATGAGGCCGTAGGAAACGTTGTTGAGCCCGGCGCAGTCGTAGCCGTCGATGGTGCAGCCGAGGAGGCCGAGGTCGGCGATTTCGGGGATCAGCTCTTCCGGAAAGCGATGGGCATCGAACGCATCGGCGATCACCGGCTCGACCCGCTCGTCCACCCAGCGGCCGACGGTGGACTGGATCTGACGCTCCTCCTCGTCGAGAAGCGACTTCACATCGTAGAAATCGAACGCTGACGGCGACGCCATGGACAGCTCCTGTAGCCCGGGATCTCGGATGGGTGTCCCGCGGCGGTTCGGAAGGTTTTCGACTGAATCCGCCTAGAATAGAGGATCGCCCCCGGTTCGGCCACCGGCCCGTGAACGGCTGGGATTGGCACCGTGACCACCCCGGGGATTTCGTTCACCCGGCCGAGATCTCGGCGAAGCAGATCAAGCCGCCGGCAGGGACCGAAAGGACCGAAAGCAGCCGTAATCTGTTATCACGTAACCATATAAACTCTAGAAATCTTCCCGGACCAAGAAAAGTCCCGTACGGGATTCACTCCCGATTCCGGTGGAGAACCCTTGGGGCGGCCCGCAAACGATGCTTGTTCTGCCGATCTCGTTTCGGAGATACTCGTGTGCGGCAGTTTCGGGGAAGGAGCGCGCGCGGTCAGAACACCCCTGGCCGCTGTTTCGGACCCACCTTTCAGAATTTCTTGAAACCGGGAGCTGGTTTGCACCACGGCGACGAAAAACCCGAGCGTTCCCCGAGCGGCGCGCGGGACTTCCAGGTCGTGCGCACCATCGAGGGCGTGCGCGCTCTGGCGGATCCGATCCGGCTGCGGATGGTGCACATGCTCACGCACGGACCGGAGACCGGCTCGACGCTCGCCCGTGCGCTCGATATCCCGGCCAATCGCGCCCACTACCATCTGCGCCGGCTGCTCGACGCCGGATTGGTCGAGGATGTCGGTCCGGAGCGGGACCGGATCACCGAGGAACGCTACTACGTCGCCGCGGCTCGGCACATCGTGATCGATCCCGCCCTGGGCGCAGCGGAATCCGGGACGACTGCCGTCCTCCGCCAGACCATCGATACCACCTTCATGGACTGGAGACGGTCGCAGGTCTTGGCCATCGATTGGAGCGATCTCGCTCGCCTCGTCGTCCATCGCTCCTTGCGCGTCCGAGCGAACGAGCACGTGCTGATTCACTTCGCTCCGATCACGCTCGAGGCCGCGGAAGCGATCCTGGTCGAGGTCGAGGCGGTCGGCGGCATCCCGCACATGCGATCCTGGTCGCGCAATCTGGTGCTCCGGACGCTGGATCGCCGCGCGCCGGAAGAGCTGGACGCGCTTTCGCTGATTCCGCGCGAGATCGACGACCGACTGGGCGCCGCCGTCTTGTTGTCCAGCAGTCTGCCGCAGGGGGCCCCACCGAGTCCCGCTCAACGGGAGCTCCTGCCGCGAGTCCTGGGCCAGGTCTCGCGCTGGAAGGAGTCGGTGCGCGCGCGCGGGATTCGGTATCTCCACATCGGACTCCCCCACCGTGGCGAGTTCGGGGGTCAGGGCTTCGCGACTCCGGAATCCGGCATCGACACGTTCTGGCATTGCCTCACCGAGGACGCGGAGGCCATCCGCGCCCGCGGGCATCGTCTGCTCGAGATCGTGAACGAAGACCCGGAGATCACGATCGAAGGACCCGACACGGACCTGCGAATGCGTCTCGACCTACGGCACACCGGGATTCACGACGGCGTGATCGAGGAGGCCGAGGTGCAAGCCGGCCGCACCACTTCCGGCCTTCCCGCGGGCTCGCTCGTCGCCATTCCCGAGGCCACGACGGGCAATGGAAGCTTTGCTGCCGACTACGCGTTCATCGGGGGGCGTCATCTACGCAACGTTCGCATCCGCCTGCAGGAGGGTCGCGTCACCGAGGTCGACGGCCCGGAGGGAATCGAGGCCTTGCGAGCGAGTCTGGCTAACGAAACGGGTGATCCCGACGTGCTCTCCGCCGTGAGCATCGGCCTCAACGCAGGCGGCAAAGGCCCCACCGGCCGACCCGAGCTCGATTCGCTGCTGGCCGGCACCGTCGCCTTGAGCTTCGGCAATAACGAGCTGCTGGGGGGCTCGGTGCGCTCGACGTTCAATCTCACGCTTCCGGCAAACGCAATGACCGTACGAACAGGCAGAAGAACACTGGTGGCCGCAGGACACTTGGAGCTCGACACATGAAGCACATCTACAGCTGGTCGGTACTGATCACCCTCTGCGTCGGGAGCACGCTGGCGAGCGCCGAGGACGGCTATTCGTGGCGATACTTCCGTCCGGGCAACACGGGCATCCAAGGAGACGTCAACGAGGCGCTCTGGGTCGCTCCCGACGGTGATCCCTACATCGGCGGATACGATCCCGGCTTCGAAGAAGGCGGTTTCGCGAAGTTCGTCCAAGCCGAGAATCGCTGGGCCAACTACTCGAACGTCGACTATCCGGTGTTGGGACACCCGGACGACGCCGGCAAGATCCGCGTCACCGACATCGTGCCCGACGACGACGGCGTCCTGTGGATGGGCACGTGGCGCGACGTCATCTCCTTCGATCCCGCAATCGGTGCGACCTCGATCGTGCGTCGGAACGCCGGCAACTCCGAGATCATCGATGAGTTCACGAGCGATGTCGAACGCGCACCCGATGGAACGATGTGGTTCGTGAACGGCGGCATCGTCCGATACGACCCGTCCGCCGGAAGCTGGTCGCGGTGGGAGCTCGGAGCCCGCTTCGCCTCGGCGCAGCCCAAACCCGGGGGCGGCTATCTCATCTGGTCCTCGGACTTTCCGGAATACAACGTCGGAGTCTTCGTTTTCGACAGCACGACGCAGACCTGGACCTTCACCGCTTCCAACGGCACCCCGGGACAGGTCGTCGGCATGCCCGGCCTCGATTGTGTCGACGATGCCGGGAACTTCTGGGCCATCCGTTCCACCGCTCCGGGAGACTGGCCCAGTCTCGATTACCGTCGCCCCGACGGCACCTGGGTGACTCCGCCCGAACCGTATCCTTCGATGGCGTTCAGTGCCTGGGCGTTCAAAGCCTATGGGAACGGGCGGGCGCTCTTCGTCGATGGCAACAGCACGACGTGGCAGTTCGACGGCACCGGCTGGAGCTCTCTCGGAACCTGGCGGGAAGGAGCCTACACGTACGCCGTCGATATCGATGAATCCGGCAACGTGTGGATCGCCGGGGTCGGCGGTGCCGCGCGGCACGATCACGTGACCGGGCAGTGGCAACGCTACCGGGTCACCAACACGGGGAACTGCGACAACTTCAACGGGGATCTCGCGATCGACCCCGTGAACGGCCATGTCTACGCAACGGCGAACGCATCGCCGGGCATCGGAGGCATGACCCGGTTCGATGGCGAACGCTGGGTGTCGTGGAACCAGGAAACGTACGGCCTCGGCTACGACTGGCCGTTCCAGAACGACAACTCGCACGCATTGGCCTACCGGCCCTCCGACGGGAACCTCGCGGTATCTCCCACCAACTGGATCTACGGCATCCACGAGTGGGACGGTGCCGCATTCCAGGCGCTGGAAGGGCTCGAAGGCGCGCAGCGATTGTGTGAAGACTCACTCGGCCGCTTGTGGGCCCTGGGCGAGTACTTCCGTCTCGACTACCACGACGGTGCCGG
>JAGQHR010000217.1 GCA_020431745.1 Candidatus Eiseniibacteriota bacterium | reverse complement strand
ACACGCCGATCAGATGGCGGGAAGGATTGTCGGCCTTCCCGGCCAGCGGATTCTCGTCGAGGATCGAACGCAGCTCGGCGGCCGTGAGCGCCGTCACCCGGCTCTCCACTTCCAGCTCTTCGGCGATCGCGTTTTCGATGCTGGCAGCGGCACTCGCCGGCGCCACCGATGCGGTGTAGACCAGATTGCCGCTGTTGAGCAGGGTCGCCACGTCCGTGAAGCCCAATCCTTTGACGACCGCGCGGAGGTCGGCCATGGCGACGGGCTTCGCCTTCCCGACGTTGATTCCGCGCAGGAAGGCGACCTGACGTGAGGCTCGCGTGCGCGTCGGCACCTCAGCGAAGCATCACGAGGCGACCGGCTCCGGCGAGTTCTCCGTTCCAGCGCAACCAGTACACGCCGGCCGGTGCCGGGACGCCATCGTCCGTCGCGCCGTCCCATCGAACGGAACCCGTACCCGATGGAATCGTGAGGCTCCGCACGACGCGGCCGTCGACGCCGTGGATATCCAATTGTCGTGCCGTAGCCGGAGCTGCGAAGCGCAGCGATCCACCGGGACGGAAGGGATTGGGCTGTGCCGATACGGAGCGCATGGCAGCCGCCAGATCTTCCGGCGCGGCCGCCGGATTCAGCACCTGGATCGAATAGAGATCGCCACCCCGGCCGCTGGTGTTCGCGTGGATGTGCTTTCCGCAGGCCGCGACGCGAACGCCGTCCACTCCGTCGCGGATGTCGATGTCGAAGATCGAGCCGGGAGTGTCGACCAGCAGGATCGGGTCAGGATCGGCGTGAGAAAAAACCTCGATCTCCGGATTGGTGTTGGCCTGATCGCCCCAGCTTCCGACCGCGAGATAGCCGCCGTCGGTGGTGAGGGCGAGGTGCGCCGGTTCATCCTGCTGCCCGCCCGAACCGACGGCATAGAGGTAGGTCCAGGCCGGCACGGAAGACGGCAGGTCGAACAGCTGGATCCGGTTCTGCAGATAGTCGGTGCGGTACCAGCCGACGGCCAGGGTGCCGCTGTCGCCGGAGATGTCGCAGGCCAGGACGCGATAGAGAGCGTTCGACGTCGTCCAAGCCGGCGCGTAGATGGAGCCGTCCCACTGCCGCACCGTGAACGTGGTCCATCCATAGGCGAGAGTGTTTCCGTCTCCCGAGAGGGCGAGCGCATCGGAAGTCGCGCCCATATTCCCGCTCCAACGGATTGCGCCCGTGTCCCGATTCAGGACGTAGACGTCGGCGAGGGCGATGAACGCGATGTACTCTCCGTTGGTGCTGATGTCGACGTTGCGTGCGAAGGTGCCGTCCGGAGCGTCGTAGGATCCCAACGGCGTTCCCGAGCCCGAATCGAAGTAGTAGAGGCGGGCCTTGATGGGGCTCCCCTGGACGGTGACGAGAATCGCGATCGTCGAGCCGTCGTCGGAAACGGCCACCGTTTCGTAGCTGGCCGGGTCGGACGAGGTGATGGGGAAGGACCAGTCGGGCACCGCGGATCCCGCGTGCCACTTGTAGACCGTCATCCCGCTGCCGACCCGATCGATCCCCGCGATCACGTCGGCGTGCTGGGCGGCGTCGATCCGCAGCTCGGTCCCGGCGAACTCCCAGTCAGGTACGCCCGCGCCGTCCAGCGGAGTGACCTCCAGCTTCCGCGGATCGTTGAGGTAGGTGCCCGCCGCCAGCTTTCCCGTCGATCCCACGACGGCGGTGCTCGTGTAGATCGCGTTGATCACGTTGGTCTGCCAGATCACGCTGCCCGCCCCGCGCGCATTCGCGGCCGCGGGTGCCGTGCCGGGGTCGTTTTCGATCGGTCCCGAGTCGGGTGCAACGGATCGTTCCACCTCGAACGAGCTTCCCTGATCCGTTTCGACAAGACGCATGCGTTGGAGCGCGAGCTGCGAGTCCGTGGCCTCGGACGCGGCGAGTCCGATCGAAGCCGGAAGCAGCAGGACGGAGGTGGCGGCGAGCGCGGTGATCGACTTGAGCATGGTGGCCTCCCGTTGCCGGCGAGCGATGCGATTCGGTGGCGGTGTGTGGATTGCGCGATCCCAGGATAGTCGCGTGGCCCGGCCCCGGTCAGCCGCAAAACGAAGGTTGCGGCATCCCCGCAGGTGCCGTCAGTCCGAAGCGGCGCGGCGGCATCCCACAAGTCCGGCCAGCTGCAGAACGTGGTCTGTAGCGCCCGGAGCTCCGGTGAGCCGCAGAAGCGGGGACTGTAGCGCCCGGAGGCCCGGTGAGCCGCGGAAGCGGGGACTGTAGCGCCCGGAGTTCCGGTGAGCCGCGGAAGCGGGGACTGTAGCGCCCGGAGCTCCGGTGAGCCGCGGAAGCGACTACTCGGCACGATTCAGTTCGGGCCTGGCCTGGAGATCTACTTCTCGTCGTCTTCCGGATCGGGGAGCGCAGCGAGCGCCGCTGCCAGCAACACGTCCGAGTCGATCCGCACGCGATAGTTCGGGTTCACGTACGCGAACTGGATCACGCCCTCCGTCACGACGTACGCCGCGGGAACCGGGAGCTGATGGTGGGTCTCTCCCGAGTCGCCCTCCAGATCCAGTCCATACTGTCGATATCGCACGACGGTCGCATCGTCGACGTGGAACGCGATGCCGAAGCTCCGGGCCGCGCGCATCTTCGAGTCGGAGTACAGATGATAGGTGAGCTCATGGCGATTCACCGTCGCCGCGAGCTTTTCCGGGAGGTCCGGGCTCACGGCTACGATCTGATATCCCAACTCCCGCAGTGACGCCTCAATCGATTGGAGCTGACCCAGCTCCGTGTTGCAGTACGGTCACCACCCGCCCCGGTAGAAGATGAGGATGGTCGGCTGCGCGCTGACGACGTCGTGGAGATCCTGTGGCTGGCCGTCGAGATCGCGCACCGTGACCGACGGAACCTCGGTGCCGATCGGGATCGAACAGACCTCGGAGGGGTTTTCCGGAACCGCGGTGGCATCGGCGACTGCATCCTGTTCCGTCAGGTCGGTCGCCCGTCCGGGACCGGGAGCGGCGAGCATGAGCGCAGCGGCAGCGAGCGTCGCTCGTGCAACGACGCGCAAGGCGTTCATGACCGAGGGAGTGCCGGGTTCCGGAGGGCCGGGATTAGGTGAGTCGGCAAGAGATGAGTCGGGATAGGGTGAGTCGGGACAACGAGAGTGCTGGCGAAGAAAGCCCGGGCAAAGAAAGCCGGGCCGATGAAACCCGGAACGATGAGGCGCGGGATGGGACCCGGGACGAGACGCGGGATGAGGACCGGAATGATGAGGACCGGAATGATGAGGACCGGAACCATGAAGCCGCGAAGCGAGCGATCGGAGCACGTTGCATACCTCCCCGTAGAAGTCGGACCGGACTTGGAGGAGAGCGTGCCACGTCTGCAATGCGATTGCGACCGTTTGCGTCCGCGCGCACGACGGTCGCAGGACCTTGGGCGAGCGGTGATGGTGGCTCGCCCCTTCCGCGAACGGCCGAGGCCGGCGCGGCTGGCCGTCTGGCGCGGCAACCAGCGAAGCGCGCCAGGGCCGCAGTGATCGCCCCTAACGGATCTTGACGAGGCGTCCTGCCGCCGCGCCGGCATCGGTCTGGAGTCGCAGATAGTAGACTCCGGGTGCGACCGGCCGTCCCGAGTCGTCTGCTCCATCCCAAGCGACGGAATGCGTACCCGCGGCGAGCCCGGAAGTGACGAGCTCGCGAACGCGACGGCCCTGAATGTCGTGCACGCTCAGCACGGCTGTCGACGGGGCGTCCAGACGGAAGCCGATCGTGGTGCGATCGACGAACGGATTCGGATGCGCATCCGGACCTCCGCGGAGATCGAGGCCGGCGTGCGCCGGCGCGTCCGTCGTGACGGCGCACTCGATCGGGGCGACCTCCACGCCGAAAGGCCCCACCGAGACGAGGACGACCTCGCCGTTGGTCGTGATTCCCGAGCCGCCGCTCAAGAGCTCCGCCCCGCCGACGGTCAGCGGATGGGTCGGGTCCGCGAGGTCGATGACCTGAAGGCCGCGCGCGGACTGGCATGCATAGGCGAACCCGTCGGTGATGCACAGAGCGAAGCACTGTCCGCGCGTGTGGACATGGGCCACGATCGCGGACGCGACCGGATTACTGACGTCGATCACTTGGATCCCCTCGCCGTCGTCGGCGACTACCAGGTAGTCACCCTGGAAGTCCAGGTCCCAAGCTTCGCCTGGGGTGTCGACGGTGGCGATCAACTGAGGATCGGACGGATCCGACAGGTCGACGATGTGCACGCCCGCCTGCCGGGCCGCGATGTATCCCAATCCGTCGCGAACGAGGAGACCGACCGCGTAGCCGGGCAAGGCCGTTCCGCCGATCACGACCGGCGCCGCCGGGTTCGACACGTCGACAGTATGGAGGCCGCCCCAGTCCGCCGCGACGAACACCAGCGATCCGGATCGTTCGATCGATTTGGCGATGCCCGGGATCGCGACCGATCCCACGGCTTGCGGAACCGTAGGATTCGCGATGTCGACGATCTGCAATCCGCGGGACGAGTTCGCGACGTAGGCGAGATTGCCGTTCACCTCGACGTCCGCCGTCTCGCCGGGGAGCGGGAATCCGCCGAGAATCGACGGAGCCATCGGGTCGGTCACATCCGCGATCTGGAGGCCTCCGTGCAGATCGGCGACGAACGCGGTCGTCGCGGTGGCGACCAGATGTAGCGCCCAGGTGGCGGTGTCGACGGAGCCCAATGTCTGCACCAGATTCGACGAGGCGACGAAGAGGACGGCCACGCCGTACTGCTGGTCGGCGATGTAGGCCAGGTCGCCGTCCAGCGTGACGTTGTGCGCTCCGCCCGGTGTGCCGACCGAGGCGACCAGGATCGGGTTGGCCGGATCCGAGCAGTCGATGGTCTGCAGATGGGCCGTGTTGGTCGCGACGTAAGCGAAGTCCGTCCAGACTTCCACGCCGAACATCTCGCCTTCGCCAGGGAGGGGGGCGAGTCCCAGCACAGACGGCGCCGTCGGGTTCGAGACGTCGATGAGATAGAGGCCGGTGTCGAAGGCGGTGACGTACGCGATCGATCCCGCGACCGTGACGGCGTGCGTGAAACCGATTCCAGCCTGATTGCCGATGATGACGGGCGCCCCCGGATTCGTCAGGTCGAGGATCTGGAGCCCCGCGGAGTCGTCGGTGACGTAGGCGAGATCTCCGTCCAGCTTCACCGCCTGGGCCACGCCCGGAGTGTCGACCGAGCCCAGCAGGGACGGCGACGTCGGCGTCGCGATGTCATAGAGGAGGAAGCCTGCCTCGGAGGCGGTGACTGCGAGCCGGTTGTCCGCAATGTCGAGGCCGCGCGCGGTTGCCGGTGTGGGTATCTGCGTGACGACCGAAGGCAGAGCCGGGTCGGAAACGTCGACGACGACCAATCCGGCGGGATCGACGCAGAGGTAGGCGTAGTCTCCCGTGACCACGATGCGGGTGGCATCGCCGCCGACCGTGGTGACGCCCAGGGTGACCGGTTGCGAGACATCCGAGAAGTCGACGATCCGCATCCCCGAGGTTCCGTCGGCGACATAGGTGAGCCCGTTCGCGACCGCGACGTCCTGGACGTTGCCCGGGGTTTCGGCGCTGACGATCCAGTGTTGGTAGTCCTGGTAGTCCGCGCAGTCTGCGGCCCGCGCGGCCGGCGCCATCAGGATCAGCAGGGCCAGACTTGCCAGCAACGTCGGTGCGGTCGCGCTCGAGGCTCGCGGTGTGGCTGACGCGACCGGTGTGGTCGACGCAGCTGGCACGGCCGACGAGGAAAGGCTGGCCTGCCGGCGATGCGCGATGGAGAGTTGGCGAGTCGACATTCGGAACCTCCCTGGGTGGCACGGGCGGTGCAACTGAGCATCGATCCCGTCGAGATCGCGACGGTCCGGGTCCTTACGTGGCCGGCGCCGTCGGTTCGATGGGATACTCTTCCGCCGGAATCCGTTTTGCCGGAATCCGTCGTTGATCGAAGGAGCCGCGGGCCATCGAGGCTCCAGAGCCGCCGACCGATCGACGGCCGTGGTCGTGGAGTGGTCGCGGGGAAGACTTGGAAGATACGTGGAATCGGGGGTTTGGCCGGCTGCCGTGTGCGTCGTCCACTGCCGGAGCGGGACCGGTCGGTTGAGTCAGTGCCGGAATCGCTCCCGGGGCGGGACCGATCGGTGAGTCAGTGCCGGAATCGCTCCCGGGGCGGGACCG
>JAGQHR010000216.1 GCA_020431745.1 Candidatus Eiseniibacteriota bacterium | reverse complement strand
CGATCTGCCGTTCCAGCTCGCGCACCCCCGATTCGCGGGTGTAGTCGTGGATGATCTTGCGGAGCGCCTCCTCGGAGAAATCCACCTCGCCGGGCCGCAATCCGTTCGCGCGCACCTGGCGCGGGACCAGATACCGGCGCGCGATCGTGACCTTGTCGTGGTCCGTGTAACCCTCGATCTGAATGATCTCCATCCGATCGCGCAACGGCTCCGGGATGGCATAAAGGCTGTTCGCGGTCGCCACGAAGATCACGTCGCTGAGATCGAAATCGACGTCCAGGTAGTGATCGCGGAACGAGTGGTTCTGCGCCGGATCCAGCACTTCGAGAAGTGCGCTCGCCGGATCGCCGCGCCAGTCGGAGCCCAGCTTGTCCACCTCGTCGAGCATGAAGACCGGGTTGCGCGTGCCCGCCCGCTTGATGCCCTGGATGATGCGCCCGGGAAGCGCGCCGACATAGGTCCGGCGGTGTCCGCGGATCTCCGCCTCGTCGCGCATCCCGCCCAGGCTCATCCGAGTGAACTTGCGACCCAGCGCCCGCGCGATCGACTTGCCCAGGCTCGTCTTGCCGACTCCGGGAGGACCGACGAAGCAGAGGATCGTCCCGGCCCGCAGCTCGGGGCCGTCGGGATTGGGGTCTGTTTCGGGCTTGGACGGCTCCGGATCGGCCGGGGTGGATTTCGGGCTCGCGTCTGCCGGTTCCTCCTCGAAGGGCGAGTCGAACGGCGAGTCGAAAAAGTCCTCCTCGTCGTCGAAGGCATCCGGATCGAGCAACCCGGACATCTCCTCGCTCAGCTCGTGATCGGAAACCTCGTCTCCGGGAAGCTCGGCGAAAACGCCCAGCACGTCCTCGGTGGGAATCCGCTTCTCGTCGGAGCTCTCCGGTTCGACCTCGGGCTCCGGGGGACGGCGGGCAGCCCGGTTGGCGGACGCGGTCTTGGTCGCGGCTTTGGTCTTGCCGGGCTTTCTCCCTGCCGTTTTTCCTGTCGCACTTCCGGCCGTCTTCCCTGCCGTCTTTCCTCCCGCGGTCTTCTTGGCGGCGCCGGAGCCGGACCCATCCGCAGCGCCGGAGCCGCTCCGACCCGCCTTCTGCTTGCCGGCGGCCCGATTCGAACGCTCCGTCCGCTCGATGATCAGCTTGCGGACGGCGAGGTACTCCAGGATGCGGCTCTTGACGTCGCTGAGATCGTAGTGGTCCTCATCCAGAACGCGGCGAGCCCGCTCGATGTCGAGCTGGTCGTGGCTGCTGCGCACCCAGGGCAGATCCACCATCCAATCGATGTACGTCTTGATCAACGAGTACTCGGCCGCCTGGGGTGGCATGCCCTCCAGACGCTTGAGCTCGCGCAGCGTCTCCTTGCGCGCCTCTTCCGGCATTCCGCTGGCTTCGATCTTCGCGCGATAGTCTTCGGCGACCTCGCCCGCTTCCTCTTCGTCCCCCAGCTCCTTGCGGATCGCCTTGAGCTGCTGGCGGAGGAAGAACTCGCGCTGCGCCTTGTCCATTTCCTCGTGCGCTTCCGTCTGGATCTTCTGCTCGAGAGTGAGGATCTCCTTCTCCCGCGAGAGATGGCGGATGAGGATGCGGATCTTTTCCTTGAGGCTGGCCGTCTCCAGGATGCGCTGGCCGTCCCGCTTGGCGATGCGCGCGTTGACGGTGATCAGATAGACGAGATGCCGCGGATCCTCGACCTGCGTGAGGAACCGGTTCACTTCGTCGGGGAGGTGCGGCGAGAGCGACACCACTTCCTTGGCGAGCTCCTTGAGGCTGCGCAAGAGGGCGTCGGTCTCCACCCCAGGCTCGATCTTGTCCGGAAGCACATCGATCTCGGAACGGAGATAGGGGTTCGGCTCCAACCACCGGAGGACCTTGAACCGCTCGAGCCCCTGCACGATGACCTGCATCGCTTCGCCCTGGGCGCGCACCACCCGGTGGATCCGCGCGACCGTCCCGACGGACCAGACCTGGTCCGCGGTCGGCTCCTCGATCGAGGGATCCTCCATGCCCACGAGCCCGATCAACCGATCGCCTCGCACCGCCTCTTCGACCAACTGGATCGAACGCGGAATCCCGACCGCCAACGGCAGAACCATCGTGGGATAGGCCAGCGTGTTGCGCAGCGGCAAGATGGGCAGACTCTTCGGGATCGTCGTGAGATCGGACTCGGTCTGCGAATTCGACATGAGGCTCCTCTGTGTGGGCTGTCTTGCGTACGTGGCGTACTCGACGTACTTGACGTACTTGGCCTGGCGTACCTGGCGCCCTCGTGTGCTCGGGAGTGAGTAGGGCAGCCTATCACTCGACGCTCCCCCCCTACAAGGGACCGGGGAGAGCCCGTTGGATGTCGCAAGGGGGCCGGCGATTGAGAATCGGAGGCGTGCCGCGGCCACAGGCCCCGGATATGATGGCGCGATGTCAACCGACGGCACGCCACGCGATGGCACGACGACACCCGTGCTCGAGATCCTGCACGTCACCAAGAGTTTTCCCTCGGCCTCCCGCAGGTTGGTGGCGCTGCACGATGTTTCCCTCCGGGTCGATCCCGGTCGCGCGATCGCGATCCTCGGAAGATCGGGGAGCGGGAAGTCCACCCTCCTGCACCTCGCGGCCGGCATCGAGGTTCCCACCGGGGGCCGCGTCGTCGTCCTCGGGCGCGACCTCGCCGCACTCGGAGAGACGGAACGGACACTCCTCCGCCGCCGGGAGATCGGCCTGGTGTTCCAGTTCTTTCACCTCCTCCCCCAGCTTTCGATCCTCGACAACGTCTGCCTGCCGGACTGGATCGCCGGAGACGGAGGTTCTGCGACCGAAGGGCGGGCGCGCGAGCTCCTGGAACGGGTCGGTCTCGAGGACCGGGCGGCGGATCGTGTCGAGAGCCTGAGCGGGGGCGAACAGCAGCGGGTCGCGATCTGCCGGGCGCTCCTGCGTCGTCCGCATCTGCTGCTCGCCGACGAGCCGACCGGGAACCTCGACGACGACAACGCCGCGATCGTGATGGACCTGCTGGTCCGACTCGCGCGCGCGGAGGGTTCGAGCCTCCTCTACGCCACCCACTCCACCGAGTTCGCGGCCCGCGCTGACACGCGCTACCGATTGCACGGCGGAGTGCTGGAGCCCGGGGTTCCCTGATGGGGCGCGGCTCGATGGGGCGCTACCTGCTGCGGATCGCACGCAGGCGCTCGTGGACGCTCTCGCTGCTCACCGTGTTCGGCGTCGCGGTCGGGGTCGCCTCGGTCCTCGCGATCCAGATTCTGAACCGGAACGCGATCGCGGCCTTCGCCGGAAGCGTGCAAGCCATCAGCGGACGCGCGGACCTCACCGTGCTTCCACGGACTCCGGCGCTCTCCGACTCGCAGCTGATCCGCGTGCTGGAGACGCCGGGCGTGGCCGCAGCCTGGCCGCTCTATCGCGTCGAGGCGACGCTGGCGGGCCGGCGCGATGCGTTCTTGGAGATCGTTGGGCTGGATTTCCTGGCCCTGGATTCCGGGCCCGCGCTTCCGGGATCGGATCTTCCCGCAACCGGGGAACGGGTGGCGTTCGCTCCGTTGACCGTTCCGGGGTGGGTCGCGATCACGCCGGAACTCAGCCGGGAGCTGTCGCGCGCGGTGGGCGACACCCTCGGCGTCACTTCGGGATCGCGACGAGCCACCTTGCGCGTCGGCGCCGTCGTCGACCTCCGGAAGGCCTCTCCGCTCGGAACGAGCCGGCTCGTCCTCATGGACATCGCGCAGGCGCAGGAACTGGCCGGGCATCCCGATCGGCTCGACCAGATCGATGTCCGGATCGCGCGGGGGGCGACCCCGGATTCCGTGGCCCGGGCGCTCACGGCGGCGTTGGGTCCCCGAGCCGAAGTGCTCGCTCCCGACGAGGTCAGCACGCGTGCGGAGGGACTCCTCGGAGCGTTCCGGCTCAATCTCACGGCCCTCTCGCTGGTCAGCTTGTTCGTCGGGACATTCCTCGTCTTCATCAGCACCCAGGCCTCCCTGGTCCGGCGCCGTTCCGAGCTCGGGCTCCTGCGCGCCCTCGGTGCCACGCGGGGACAGATCCTTTTCGTGCTGGGAACCGACGTCCTGCTGCTGGCCGCCATCGGGGTCGCGCTCGGAATCCCGCTGGGCTACTGGGTGGCGATCCGCAACGTCGGCAGCGTCTCGGCAACGATCAGCAACATCTACCTGTTGGCGGAGATCGATCGCGTCGTGATACCACCGGCGCTCTACGCTTCGGCCTGGGCCATCGGAATCGGCGGCGCCGCCGCGGGCGCGCCGTGGCCGGCCTGGGATGCGCTCCGCCGCGACGCCCGGTCGCTCTTCCTCGATTTCACGCTCCACGAGACCACCCGACGCGGCGCCCCACTCGCCGCCCTCGCCGCGTTGGTCATGGACGCCGTCGGAGCGATCTGGTTCTGGCGCGTGGGGCAGGGAACCCGGCCGGCGGGATTCGTCCTCGGCTTTCTGGTCCTCGTTTCGATTCCACTGCTGGCACCGGCCTGGGTGCGACTTCTCGGAACCGTCGCCCGCGCCCGGGGACTCGGCCTTCGGTTCAGCCTGCGGAATCTCACGGTCCGACTGCACACGGTGGCCTTCGCAGTCGCCGGAGTGGCGGTCGCCGTCGCGATGATGGTCGGCGTCACCTGTCTGATCGCGAGCTTCCGTTCCACCCTCGTCACCTGGATCGAAACCTCGGTGCGCGCAGACGTCTACGTCACGACGCCGTCCTGGTCCCGCGGGCGCGATGACGCGTTCCTCGCGCCCGAGATCCTGAGCCGCATCGAGAGCGTCCCGGGAGTGGCGGGGATCGAACGCTTGCGTCAGGTCACCGTGGAGATCAGCGGTCATCCCGTGCGCATCTCCGGAGTCGAAGCAGCCCCCGGACGTGCGCCCCGCTTCCCGCTCCGCGACGGGGATCCGGAAAAGGCCGCCCGTGCGGTCTGGGACGGAAACGGCACGCTCATCAGCGAACCGCTGGCGGCGAAGCTCGGTCTGGGCGTCGGAGACAGCCTGCGCTTCACCGCACCGACCGGCCCCGTCGCGCTCCCCATCGCGGGAGTCAGCTATGACTACTCGACGGAGGCCGGCAGCGCGCTGATCAGCCTCGCCACCATGGAGGAGGCGCTCGGTCCCGCGCCCATCCAGAACGTGGCGCTCTACCTGCACGACGGTGTCTCCGTCACGGCCACGCTCGACTCGCTACGATCGCGTCTCCCGGACGTGCCCCTGGTGCTGCGCAGCAACGGCGATCTCCGGCGGGACATCCTGGAGATCTTCGATCAGACCTTCGCGATCACGCGCATCCTCCAGGGGCTCGCGCTACTCGTCGCGCTCTCCGGAATCTCGCTCACTCTACTCGTGCTCGCGCGGGAACGCGCCCCGGAGCTCGCGCTCTACCGCGCACTGGGAGCGCTGCGCCGGCAGGTGTTCGGGCTCTTCCTGGGCGAGGCGTTGACCATGGGCGCGCTCGGGCTCGTCCTCGGCACCATCGCCGGAATCGGGCTCGCGCTCATCCTCGTGCACGTCATCAATCCCGCGTTCTTCGGATGGACCATCCATCCGGCGTGGCCGTGGAAGTCCATGCTCGTGCAGGGAGCGATGCTTCTCGGTTCGGCGTTGATCGCGGGTCTCTATCCCGCCGCGCGGGCCAGCCGTCTGACCGCAAAGGAGCTGAGCCGCGATGAGCTTTAGGGTCGCGTCGGCCGCGGTGATGCTCTCGTTGGTCACGGTGGTGGTGTGCGCGCGGGGGCAGAACGCGTCATCGGACTGGCAGCCGGCGCGCCCCGCGTACGCGTGGTCGTTTCCGCGCGACCACGCGGCGCATCCCGGCTATCGCAACGAGTGGTGGTATTTCGTGGGGCATTTGGAGGACGACGCCGGCCGGCGCTACGGCTATCAGCTCACGCTCTTTCGGATCGGGATCGCGCCCGCGCCCCCCGGATGGAACTCGTCCTGGGACGCCTCCGACATCGCGATGGGCCATCTCGCCATCACCGAAATCGACGCCGACCCGGGACGGCATACGTTCGCCGAGGCCGTGCATCGCGCCACACGAGCTCTCGGCGGCTTCGGCACCGGAGTCGGCGCGGGCGTCGGCGACGGAGACACGCTCGCGTGGTGCCAGGCACCGGCGGGCTCCCGCGGACGGTGGACGGTACGGCTCGCGCCACCGACCGGGGACAGCCTCGGGACCGCGTTCGACCTCGACG
>JAGQHR010000215.1 GCA_020431745.1 Candidatus Eiseniibacteriota bacterium | reverse complement strand
CGAAGATCAGACCGATCAGCGCCACTCCGACGATGATCTGGGCGACGCTGAATCGAACGAGGCCGCCCAGAAAGCCCAGGGCGACCGCGATCGGGGGAAAGAGCCCTTTGCTGTATGCCGCTTCGACCGCGTCGGGACAGCGGTCCGCGACCCAGGGCAGAAGCAGTCCGAGCGCGAGCACGATCGACCAGAGAACGAGCCCCTGACGTGCCTTTCCTTTCGATGAGCCCGTCGCGGTCAATGTCCCGCCGCTCGTGCTTCCCGCTCGGCCTCGGGCATCCAGTCCTGGAGCTGCTTCACGCGGTTCTCCGGTGACGGGTGCGTGCTGAGGAACTCCGGCGGACGCCCGCCGCCCTGGGCGGTCATCCGTTCCCAGAAGCGTGGGGCTTCGTGCGGATCGAAGCCGGCGCGGGCCATGTAGATGAGCCCGATGTGATCCGCCTCCGACTCCTGGCTCCGGCCGAACGGAAGGAGCACGCCGACTTGTGCGCCGACACCGTACGCGGCCAGCACGAGGCTGCGCGATCCTTCGCTGGCGCCTCCCAGAAGCGACTCGAGCCCGGCGCCCGCGACCTGGAGCGCCAGCTGATCGGTCATCCGTTCGGAACCGTGCCGCGCCACGGCGTGCGCGATCTCGTGTCCCATGACCACGGCGAGTCCGTCCTCGTTCTGTGCCACCGGCATGATCCCGGTATAGACCGCGACCTTCCCTCCGGGAAGGCAGAACGCGTTGACGGTGTTGGGATCGTCGATCAGCGAG
The DNA here is from genome assembly GCA_020431745.1 of Candidatus Eiseniibacteriota bacterium. GTDB lineage: Bacteria > Eisenbacteria > RBG-16-71-46 > CAIMUX01 > CAIMUX01 > JAGQHR01. Next base: position 5,453 of record JAGQHR010000215.1, on the reverse strand, counting down.
AACTCCCACTGATAGTCGGGCTGGTCGGCGACGGCGGCGATCCGGCGTCCGACGTCCATCATCATCCGGTACTCCGGTCCCGACGTGACGACTTTCGACTCCGAGAGCACTTGGCGATAGGCGTCGGCGCCCATGGCGTTGGCCTGGTTGTCGGGAATCAGGTTGAAGGACTTGCGCCCGGTCACCGGGACGGTCGCGCAGCCGGCGATCGTGAACGCGAGCAGGACCCAGCCCCAGGAGCGATGCGAACGAAGTGAACCTGACGAATGCAAAAGAGCACCTCCGTTTTCGGTCTGCGTCTCTTCCCGCGTGGTATCGTGACCCGGCGCGGGGCGCCCCGGCGCCATGGTACACGGACGGCGGGGAGCGCGACAGAGACGGCCACCACGCCATGCGATGGCGCTCCCGGGAGGTGCACGGATGCAGCAAACCCACTCGCGACCACGAACGACCACCGAACGCCGACGCGGGCCGGCCGGTCGGGCCCTCTCGTGGTCGATCCTCGCGCTCCTGGGCGGAGTCGTCGGGTCCGTCGCCGTCGGATGCGCCACGGTCGGACACTCGTTCTCGGCGGATCGGGTGCCCCGCATCGTCATCGGGGAGACGACCAAGTCCGATGTCCGGCTCATGTTCGGCGAACCCTACCGGCGGGGGATCGACGACGGGGACTCGACCTGGACCTACGTCCACTACAAGTTCAAGCTCTTCGGAGAGCACATGAAGACGCGCGATCTGCTCCTGCGCTGGGGGCGTGACGAACGCGTCAAGTCCTACTCCTACAACTCCAACATGGACTGAGTGCGGGGCGCCGACCCGGCTTGACAACGACCGTCCGGATCCCTAGCGTCTCACCCCGCAGATAGACGCGCGGTTGCTCCTCGTCCTCGATGCGCTCGGCGGATCGAAGAAACGGGGAGCTTCGGGGAAAACGGTCCAATGCCGTTGCGGTCCCGCCGCTGTAGTCGGGGACTGACTCTGCAATCCAGCCACTGCCCGTCGGGGTGGGAAGGCGCACGAGTCGGGACGATCCGAAAGCCAGAAGACCCGCTGTCGCGTCTCGAACGGAACCCCTTTCGCGGATTGAAGGGCCCGTAGAGATCTGTGGCACGGACCCGCTCCGCGCTCACGCCTCTTTCCGGCCTCCTCCCGCTGAAGGATCGAAACCAACACCTCCGTCTTTGTCGCCAGGAGCAGGAGCCCGGATCGGCGGTGCGCGGAACCCGCGATCGGGATCGGCCCTCGCGCAAGGAGGATCTGACATGACCATGCTGCGTGTCCGACTCTGCCATGTCCTCGCGTTCGTCTTCACGTTCGCCTTCGCGCTCGACGCCCGGAGCCATTCCATCCGAGCGGACGAGTTGCTCGCGCTCACGACCGATTTCAGCACCGGATCGCTGAGCTCGGTCGCACTCGACGATCCGTGGAACGCCGACCTCGACGTCGCTTCGGTGTGTGCGGACGCGGTCGGCCGCTCCTACGGTGGGCTCTTCTACGTCGTGAATCGTCTGGGTTGCGACAACATCCAGGTCATCGACCCGGCGCAGGGATATGCCACGGTGCGCGAGTTCTCCGTCGGCTCCGGAAGTAACCCGCAGGACATCGCGTTCGCGTCTCCGAACCGCGCCTTCGTGAGCCGGTACGATCGAACGACCCTTCTGGAGATCGATCCCGGCACCGGAGCGACCGTCGACTCCCTCTCGCTCGCCGCGTTCGCGGACGGCGATGGCCTGCCGGAGATGCATCGGATCTGGCTGCAGGGAAAGTATCTCTACGTCCAGCTGCAACGGCTCGATCGCAACGACGGCTACCAGCCGGTCGCGCCGTCGTATCTGGTCGTGATCGACATCGATGCCTGGGAAGTCGTCGACACCGATCCCCAGGCTCCGGGAGTGAACGCGATCCCGTTGACCGGGCTCAATCCGACGGGGCCGATGGAGATCGATCGCACCACCGGCGACCTTCTGGTGCCGGAGTCGGGACGGTTTCTCGAGCTCGACGGCGGGCTCGACCGCATCGACCTCTTCCGCTGGAAAGCGGAAGGCTTCGCAGTCAGCGAGTCCGCGTTGGGCGGCGACCTGTTGCACTTCGCGCAATGGGACGGCGCGCGCGCCTACGCGATCGTCTCCGATGCGGGCTTCAACACCTGCCTCGTCGCCTTTCATCCTCTGCTCGGGACCAATCTCGGCACCGTCTACTGCTCGGACGGATTCGAGCTGGCCGATTGTGTGACCTCGGCCGAGGGCTGGCTGTACGTCGCCGATCGCGACTTCATCGATCCGGGCGTGCGGATCTTCCACGCCGGAACCGGGCAGCCGGAGGGGGATCTGGTCCCGACCGGGCTGCCACCCTTCGAGCTGATCGTCCACCGTCCGGCCAACAGCGGGGGACCGACCCTGCCGCCGCTCTTCGCTTCCGGCCCGTCACCGAATCCGGCGCGAGTGGAGACGAATCTGCAGCTCGCTCGGGAACTGGCGGCCGCGGGGGGCGAGATCCGGATCGTGGACGCCGGGGGGCGGGGTTTGCGCTCGCTCCCGATCCCGCGGGACGGACGGGTCGTCTGGGACCTGCGCGACTCCCGGGGCGTTTCCGTTCCCACCGGCCGCTACTGGTTGCGTGCGGAGGGCGCACCCGGGACGGAGGCAGCGAAGGCGGTCGTCGTGCTCCGGTAGCCGTGCCCCGGTTCGGGTTCGCACCGCTCCGTCGACGACACGCTCAGCCGCCCAGCGAGAACTCCGGGATCGGCACCGACACGGTGAGCCGAAGCTCGCGGGCAGCCTCCTGGTGTTGGGTCGTTCCATACATCAGGAGGCTGGCCGCCTCGCGGGGGAGGAACAGCCCACCGCGCAGCGTGACCGACAGCTTCTGCTCCACGTCCCAGTCGATCCGCGCATCGAACTCGCTGCCGAGCTGGTCGGAGAGACCGGGTCCGATCTCGTCCACCGTGATCACGCCGTCCACGTTCGCATCGGCCCAGGTGGGAAGCAGCTGGCTCGCGCGGATCATCGAGACGCTGCCTGCGAACTGGATGTTGTGCCGGAGCCGCAGGCCGAGGAATCCCTGGATGATCTTGGTGTTTTCGAGCTCGCGGTAGCCGCGTACGTCGGGCGATCCGAGTCCGTCGGGATGGACACCTTGATCGGGCATGAGCCCGTCCTCCCAGACCTCGGTGATGAAGAACCGCCCGTCGGTACGCAGTCGATTGAGGTTGCCCTCGCCGGTGGTCACGTTGTCGTCTCCGGATCCCTTCGCGTAGATGCCGCCGATCTCGAAACGGCCGGCGGTGTAGGCCGCCCGCAGATAGAGATTGGACCCGGCCAGATCGCCGTTGTTGACGTCCAGCAATTCCAGCGGGCCGGAGTCGACGTTGGGCACGCGATCGACTCCCTTGAGCTGATCGATTTCGAGATCGACGCGCAGGCCTCCGAGCCGGGAGGCCACAGCCACCCCCAGCGCGGTGGCTCGAGTGACGTTCGGACGGAAACGGGCGTCGAGATAGGGAAGCCCATTCGGCAGCAGCGTGCTCCCGTCCGCGTTCGATCGATCCTGATAGGACGCGTAGAACGGGTTGAAGGCGAACTTGGTCGAACGCCCCTGCCACTGCACGAAGAAGAGATCGGCGTCGCGGCGATCGGGGCCCCTGCGCCCGTCGAGCCGACGGGTCAGGTTCTCGTCGGAGATCCCTCCGCTCTCGGACTCTTTTGCATAGCCCAGGGCGAGCGTGCCGCCGAACGAATCGAGGTCCTTGTAGATCTGAAGCCCAGGCGCATCGTGATCGAGCACGAGGCGATGACCCAGCGAAAACTCCTGGAGACCGAGATACCAGCGGGTGCTGGTCCCGCGGTGGTGATAGGCGAGGTAGACCCAATCGACGTCGACCGCCGTGAGGGCATCGCCGGTGTCGTAGAAGGAGCCGGGCAGTGGGGTTCCCGCGGTATCGACGACGCCGTGTTCGAAGCCCCATACGCCCTGGGCGACGTCCATCTTGACGTTGATGTTGAGATCGTCCGCGAGGATGAATCGCGGCTGCAGGAGCAGGTTCTGGCTCCAGAAGTTGTCCGCTTCCGTCGCGCCGCCGCTCTCGACCTGGCCACCGCCTCCGAGATGGAAGTTCTTCTGCGCGAACGAATCGACCGTGTAGGTGCCGCGAAGGGTGAGGCGGGAGCGGGGTGCGTTGTCGGGGGCGCCTCCGCTGGGGGCGTTGTCGTCCTGAGCCGATGCCGGCACGACGCCGAAGCACACGACGAGCCCGATCCAACCCAGCGTTCCCAAGCTCCGTTTGGATATCATCCGCCCTCCTTTGCGGTGCGCGCGGTTTCCGCGGCGCGGCCCCTGCTGGCGCATCCCGGCGCCGGGGAGATCTACCTTCGCGTCCGACCGATCATAGCGTTGCCGGGCCGTGTCGGGGAGTGGGTTCCCCCGCCGTCGGGAGCGATCCCGGCAGGCTCGGAACGGCCTCGAGCTCCTCCGTGAAGACAGGGTCCGCCCACTCCGCCATCTCGGCTCGGTGCGTCAGGAGCACCCATGGCCGATCCTCTCCGAGGCGAGCGAGCGCCTGGCGGACCGTTTCCGCGCGTTGCCGGTCGAAGTGCAGGAAGGGATCGTCGAAGAAGAACGGGAGCGGTACCGAGGCGGCGAGCAGGTCGGCGACGCCCAGTCGGACCGCGAGCAGGAGCTGATCCCGGGCACCCTGGGAGAGCTGCTCCAGACACAGCGGATGTCCCGAGGGTTCGACGATCGAAAGCTCGAACCGTTCGTCCAGCTCGACACGTCGAGCGAGGCCGGTGAATGTGCGGAAGTGCTCGGTGATGCGCGCGGCCAGTTGCTCCCGATGCGTCTGCTGGTATGACTCGAGCGCTTCGTCCATCCACCGGTACGCCAACGCGAGGGCGTCCCGTTCCCGGGTGACCTCCTCCATCTCGCGTTCGACGTCCTGAGCCTCGATCTCGACCGCCGCGACGTTGGGCGTGGGCTCGCCCTCGAAGCCGGCCTTCTTGCGATGGAGCTCGCGGATCCGGTTCTCCAGCGCCTCCTCACGTTCTTGGTCGGCGCTCTCTTCGGATCGCTCGCGGGCCAGGATCGCGTCGAGCTCGTTCGCACCTTCGGTCCGAAGCGTTCCGATCAGGGTCTCTTCGTTCTCGAGCGCCGCCAGCTCGCGGACCACGACGCCGAGCGCGGATTCCTCGGAGGCGAGCCGTTGTTCCAACTCGACCTGGGTCTCGCAGTTTTCGGTCCGGAGGATCTTCGTTTGGCTCTCGCTGACGGCATCGAGCCGGCTCTGGAGCGGACCGGCGACGCGCAGCTGCTCGCGCAACCTCGCCGCCCAATCCACGAGCGGCCCCAGAGGTGTCGAGGGATCGGTCCTGACCGTGGGGTCGAAGGGCGCGGACGATCGTGCGGCGGGCCACGTCGCGACGAGGTCGCTCCAGGCGCCGGACAGGCCGTCCTCCGGCTGC
>JAGQHR010000214.1 GCA_020431745.1 Candidatus Eiseniibacteriota bacterium | reverse complement strand
GTTTCCGATGCGGCGGTTTGGAACGATCGGTTGATCTTGGCCGGCGCCTTCTTCTGGGGTGAAACGCGCGATTCGATCTCCGTGGTCGCGACCTGGGACGGCGAAAGCTGGGGCTCATTGGGTTCACGCATCCCCGGCGAAACCTTCCGAATCGCGCGCGCCCTGCTGGTCGAGGATGACGGTCTGATCGTTGCGGGTTGGTTCCCGCCCATTAGGGGCACCGCATCTCCCGGGATCGCGCGTTTCGACGGGGTGCGGTGGGTCGATGTCGGAAGCGGTGTGGGTGCGCCGGCCTTCTCCGGTCCCGAAGATCTCGTTCGCTTCGAGGGAGATCTGTTCGTCGGCGGAGAATTCTCGATCACGCCGGGCGATACACTCTCGCAGATCGCGCGGTGGGATGGTGAACGCTGGAGCACCTTCGCGGACGCTGGGGGCGGCGGTTTTCGCTGTCTGCACGTGGATCGCGATCGACTCTTCGCAGGAGGTTCCTTCGACAGCATCGGCGGAGTCCCCGCGTCCAACATTGCCGTCTGGAACGGAGGCTGGTCCGCGGTGGGAGGTGGTGTCGGTTCGGATTGGACTGTCAAGCAAGTGCGCCACATCGGTTCGTGGGAGAGCCGGATCGTGGTCGCAGGTACCTTCGAACACGCCGGATCCAGTGAACGTTCCGGAGGGGTGCCGGTCGTACCGACCCGAAACATCGCACTCTGGGATGGGGAAGGGTGGGCGGCGCTCGGTGATGGGCTGGGAGAGCGATTCGGCTCGATCGCGGTGACCCAAGTGTGGAAGGGCGATCTGTACGCAGGCGGATCGTTCGACAAGACCGGGGATCGAATGATCGGAGCCGCGGCGCGTTGGGGTGATTCCGCGTGGGAGCCGATGGGTCCTGGTGGAGGAGCATTGCCGGAGCCGCCGCAGTCGCTCGTGGAATCACCGGCCGGGCTCATCGCCACGTACTTCAGCTTTGCAGATCGCCGATCGCATTTCCTAGTTCGTGCCGAAGAAGGTTGGGCTGCATTCGCGGAGCCTCTGGAGGGCGATGTTTTCGATCTCGCCTGGTACCGCGGCCGACTCATCGCGGGGGGGAGCTTCACCACGTCGAGCGGAGCGGTTTCGAATCTCGCGGCCTGGAACGGATCCTCCTGGGAGTCGCTCGGTCTCGGTGACCCCGGCTCGGTGATTTGTCTGCGCGTCCATGGCGACGATCTCTACGTAGCCGGTCGTTTTCGGGAGGCCGGCGGCGTCGCGAACACCACGGGAATCGCGCGTTGGAACGGTGCCTGGGAATCCCTGGGAGACGGAGTCAACGGTTCGGTGAACGACCTTCACGTCTGGGGCAATCGCCTTTTGGTCGCCGGCTCGTTCCGCTACGCGGGGGACGTGCGTGCGGACGGGCTTGCCACGTGGGACGGCGGGAGTTGGGATCGGCCATGGGCCCTCGAAGGACTGGCGGAACCGCTCATGCTCGACGCCGTGCCTTGGAATCGAGGCGTAGTGAGCTTGGAGCGACGTAGTGACGGGAACGCCTCGGTACGCATCCTCCGGTACTGGAATGGATCCGAGTGGAGCACGGTTCCCACGCCAGCAGGGATCTACCGGATCGAGAAGATCGAGTCTTCCGATGGGTACTTGGTTGCGGCCGGTCCGCCGAATGACTTCTCCCCACTCGAGCACGGCGTGATGTTCTGGGACGGCTCCTGTTGGCGATCCGCGGGCAGCGGTGCCAGAGACGGTCACGGGCTTCTGCGTTCTCCCACCGTCTACGACATCGAGCCCACCGGGGACGGTTTGCTGTTCGCCGCAGCCTTCACGGAAGCCGGGGGTAGGCCGGCGGTCAACGTGGCTCGGTGGCGCCACGGCGGTGATCGCGGGGGCTCGGTTCCGCAACTGACAGCGTTCGTGGCGCCCAATCCTTCGCGCTCGACTCCGTGGGTCCACTTCACGTTGGGGAAAGCGGGCCCGGTCTCGCTCGACGTCTTTGACGTGAACGGCCGTCGTGTTCTCTCCCGTGCCTGGCCATGGAGCCCCTCGGGCGAGCAATCGGTTCCCCTGACCCCGGGTGCCTACTCATGGCCTTCGGGAGTCTATTGGGTACGACTCTCCTCCGGCGGTGGAGCGCCGGCTACGGTGAGGTGGGTTCGCGTGCGCTGAGCGGTCCATCGTCGACCGATGCGCATGCGAAGGTGTAAAATCTACGGGCCTTGTGGAAAGGACGGTTTCCCATGCGCCGCCAAGAGCATGACTCGTTCGACCGAGGCTCCCTCCCAGCGTGGACGGGGATGGCCGCACTCCTTCTCGCGCTTGCTCAGAGCGATCTCGCGGGCGCCGACGAGATCCACGTACCTGCAGACTACCCGACTCTCCAGGCGGCGCTCGATGCCGCGGCAGTCGGGGACACCGTAACGGTAGCTCCCGGAATCTACAGCGGACCGGGGAACACGAATCTCGAACCGCGCAAGGATCTTCTGCTCCGCTCGGAGGGCGGCTCCGAAGTCACGGCCATCGACTGCGCCGGAGACGGACGCGGCTTCTTCCTGCGCGGGGGCGAAACGCGCGCGACGATCATCGAGGGATTCACGGTCCGTGGAGGTGGTCTGCTCGGATCCGAGAACGGTGCGGGAATCGCATGCGTGAACGGATCTTCTCCCACCATCCGGCGCTGCGTTTTCCGCGACGGGACGAGCGAGTGGGGTGGCGGCGGTGCCTATGTCCTCTTCTCGGCCCCGCGGTTCGAAGACTGCTCCTTTCTCGACAACGTCTCGGCCTACGGCGGCGGCCTCGCGTGCGTGGACTCCCCGCTCGAGATGGACCGATGTACGGTCTCCGGGAACGTAACTTCGATCACCAGCGGAGGAGGTGGTCTCTACGTGGTGCGGAGCGACATGGTCTTCACCGGATGTGAGATCACGGCGAACACGGCGACCTACGGAGGCGGCATCCGCTCCGCCGAGTGCAGTCCGACTCTCATCGATTGTCTCGTGTCGGGAAACGAAGCCTCTCTGCAAGGAGGCGGCATTCACTTCAACTCGTCGGGCATCGTGACCTTGGAGGGCTGCACGATCACGGACAATCACGCATACGACGGCGGCGGTTTGCGTGGAACCGATGCCGTCTTGACGAGATCGATTCTCTGGGGGAACTGCTCCGAACACTTCGGTGACCAAGCGTTCATCACGGCCGGATCGCTTGCCATCGGTTGCAGCGACGTCGATGCCGGCGGCGTCGAACCCGCGAGCGCTCTCGACGACCAAGGGGAGAACGTGTTCGAGGACCCGCTCTTCTGCGGCCCCCGCCTGTGTGTGGACGCGCCGGTCCTCCCTTTCGATTACGGTCTGCAAACCGAATCCCCCTGTCTTCCCGACAACAGTCCCTGCGGTCTCCGGATCGGTGCGTTCGACGAGAGCTGCGCGGCCGTGGGCGCCTGCTGCTTCGTCGAGGCACGTTGCGAGATCCGAACGTCCGGCGCGTGTGCGGAAGCGGGGGGCACCTACCACGGCGACGGTACGGGCTGCGATCCCAACCCATGCCCCGGAGCCTGCTGCTATCCCGATGATTCGTGCACCGTCACCTCCGAGGACGAGTGCGCGATGAGCGGGGGTGATTGGCGCGCCGATCGGCCCTGCGATCCGCTTCCGTGTCCTCACGTGCTGCGCGTCCCCTCGGAGTTCGCGACGATCCAGGAGGCGATCGATGCCGCATCCGACCGGAACATCGTCTTGGTCGAACCGGGGACGTACACCGGAACTGGCTTCCGGAACCTCAACCCCCGTGGAAAGAGCATCACCATCGTTTCGGAAGGCGGTTCTTCGGAAACCATTCTGGACATGGAAGGATACACTCGAGGGTTCACGTTTCAGTCCCAGGAGACGCCGGAGTGTGTCGTTCGTGGATTCACCATTCGCAACGGTTCGGTGTCTGAGAACGCCGGTGGGGGCATCCTCGTGGACGGAGCCTCCCCGACGATCGTGGATTGCGTGATCGAGGACTGCTATGCCCAAGGACTCGTCGCAGGAAGCGGCGGCGGCATCGCCGTGGGGAACGGCGCCGCACCCATCATCGAGCAATGCGTGATCCAACGTTGTGGCGCATTCGCTGACGGCAGCCCGCGCGGGGGCGGAGTGTTCGTGAGCGGGGCGAGCCCCCTGCCACGCGGGTGCACCGTCATTGCGAATGCAAGCGACCGGGGTGGAGGCGTGTACCTCAGATTCGCGCCGGCCCAGATCGTGAATTGCCAGTTCATCGCCAACGAAGGCTCAGGCGCAGCGATCGGGACCGAGGGATCCGCCGATGCCCTCATCGAGGGTTGCACCATCGCTGGCAACTATGGCGGGTACGCGGCTATCCGCACCGATTCCCTGCGGGTCACACGTTCGATCATCCGGGACAACTGGTCCTCGTGCAGCGGGGGGACCCAGAATCAGGTCTGGAACACGGGCACGCTGACCCTGGAGTGCTGCGCCGTGGATACGACCGGTCTGGTCGGGAGCGGCCCCGTTGTCTTCGAGGGCGAGAACGTGTTCGAGGACCCGCTCTTCTGCGGTTCGGCCCCTTGCCAGCATCCGCCCGCCGTCACCGGCGACTATCGGCTGGGTTCCGCGTCGCCATGTCTTCCGGGGGCGAGCCCGTGCGGGGAGCTCATCGGGGCTCTCGGGGTGGGGTGTCCCGTGTCCGATGTCCCGCCTCCGCTCGAGGAGCTTGCGGCTCCGACTCGGCTCGCCCTTCGTATCGTAGGTCCCAACCCAACCGCCGGAACGCTGTTGGTCGAGATGGATCTGCCGCACAGAGCACACGTGCAGTTGAGCCTGTATGACGTGCGCGGTGTGTGCGTGGCGAGCATCCTCGACGACGATCTCACGGCGGGCCATCATCGCTTCGACCAATCCTCGCTCGTCGATGAACTTCCGAGCGGCGTGTACTTCATGCAGATGAAGGCGGGCAGAGGGCGGATCAGTCAGCACCTGGTGGTCACGCGGTGACGTCGTTTCCTTCTCGGCAAGCCTGCTTCGAAATGGGGGCTGAATGAAGCATTGGACGGTTGAGAATGCCCCCATTTTCGGCCATCCGCCCTCGGGCCTTGTCGATTTCGGACCGCGTCGATTTAGCTGCAAATACAAACGATCGTATGGTATTCTGACCGTCCCAGGATGGGGGTACGGGACACAGGAAGTGACGTCATCGCAACCAGTTGAGCCGGTGTGGGGTCGGTTCGCAACCGGGGTCCGGGGAGTGCACTCGAATCGAGGCTCCTTGCCCTGAGCTCGCAATCCGCACGCCCGGATCCGGCTCGCCTCACGATTCGAGGGACGTGCGCTTCCGATGTCATCCGGGATCCCCGCCTACGCGCCGCTGTGGTGCAAGTCGAACTACTCCTTCTTAGAAGGGGCCAGCCATCCCGAGGAGCTGATCGAAGAGGGACTCCGCCTCGGCGTGCGCTCCCTTGCGCTCACCGATCGCGACGGCGTCTACGGGGCGGTTCGTGCGCACATGAAGGCGCGCGAGCACGGGTTCCATCTCATCTTCGGATCGCAGATCACGATCGACGACGGATCGATCCTGAGTCTGCTCGCGATGGATCGCGAAGGGTACGCCAACCTCTGCCAGCTCCTCACCGTGGGCCGACTGCGGATGGCCAAGGGGGAGAGCCAGGTCACCTGGCGCGAGGTGTGCGAGCACGCAGAGGGATTGATCGCGCTGTGGGGAGGGGATGGTTCGCTCCTGTGCGGCGAGCCGGATCCTCTGTTCATCGCGCGTGATTTGTTGGATGCCTTCGGCGATCGACTCTATGCGATGGTGGTGCGTCATCGCCGCGCGACCGAGCCGGTCATCGAGCGCCGCGTGCGCGATCGCGCCGATCGGTATGGGTTGCCGATCGTCGCGGGACACGAGGTGCTCTATCACACGCCCTCGCGCCGTCCGCTGCAGGACGTGCTGACCTGCATCCGTCACGGGGTGACGCTCTCCAAAGCCGGTACGCTGACCAAGCCGAACGCCGAGCACGTGCTCAAGTCCCCGCACGCGTTCGCGCTGCTCTTCCAGGACGATTTGTACGCCGTGGCGCGCACGCTGGAGGTGGCGAGCCGCTGCACGTTCTCTTTGGACGAGATTCGGTATCGCTATCCGTCGGAGAAGCTGCCGGACGGGACGACGTCAGCGGAGTGGCTGCGCCATCTCACGTTCGAGGGCGCCCGCGAACGCTACCTGGGCGCCGAGCCCCGCTTCGAAGTGGACG
>JAGQHR010000213.1 GCA_020431745.1 Candidatus Eiseniibacteriota bacterium | reverse complement strand
GCGCCGACGTCCACGAACGATCCGCCGTCGTTTCGATAGAGATGCGAGACGGGCAGCTCGGACTCATTCACTCCCGTGGTCAGGACGTCGAGATCGCCGTCGTTGTCGTAGTCTCCCCAGGCCGCGTGTACGCCGGAGAGGTCCTCCAGGCCGGCGCCGATGTCGACGAACTGGGCCGACGAGGGCTCCGCGGCCCAGAGCGAGGCGCAAATCGCCAGCGCGAGTGCCAGATTGGATCGGGATGCCGACGTGAGGGATGTTTGAATCGCCGAGCGATGTTGGGCGCGGGTCTGAGGCACGGTCGTCTCCCTTGGCCGTGCCGGAAGCGCCGACTCCGGTGGAGTCCGGGGACCGCACGCCGACGCAGTTTTGTAGGTAACACCCTCCATGACGGTATTCTGGGGGAGGATTCGACTTCAACTTTCCGTTGGAGGGAGAACTTCATTTCCGACGACTCCTACCTACGGGTCGGGGACAGGAACTTCCCTGGGATAGACTCGTGGTCGGAGGGAAAACGCCGGCCTAACTCAATGTCTCTCTAGGGATTCGCGCTCGTCTCTCCTTGACCCGTTTCCGATAGGTCCTCAGGGCTACCTGCTCCCCTGTCTGTCTGTCTTGCCCGTCCGGGAAGCAGCACGCACCGGCAACGGGCACTGGCAGGTCAGGGCTGATCTGGAAGTCCATGCATCGAACCTGGCCTTGGGTTCCAACCATGATCCCGAGCCGGTGGCTACCGGAGTCAGAGAATCTCCTCGAGGCGCCGCAACGCCTCCGCGACCGGCCAAACGTCGATCCCGTCGAACGCCCTCCGATCCTTACCACCGTAGAGCACGAAGGCCTGCGCTTCCGGATAGTCGGCGATGAATCTCTGGAGGCCTGTGAGTTCGCCTTCACGGAGGCGGGCCGCACGCTTGACTTCGAACGCCTTGAATCCCCTGTCCCCGTAGAGGACAAAGTCGACCTCCGCACCATCCCGGGTTCGCCAGTAGTGGAACGAGTATCCGAGACCCAGGCTGTCATTCAGCGCGCGGAGTTGCTGCAGGACCAAGGTCTCGAGCGCCACTCCGTCGACCTCGGCGGGCTGGTCCAGCGGCCCACTCGGGCGGATCGCGCGGTAGACTCCCGCATCGAAGAAATAGAACTTGGGATGAGAGACCAGCAGGCGCTTGGCTCTTCGGGTGAAGACCGGAAGTCGAGTCGAGATCAGGAGATCGTCGAGGATCTCGAAGTACGATTCGGCGAGCTTCCTACCAATCCCACACTCGCGGGCCACTGCCGCGATGTTGAGCGGACTTCCCTGTGAGAAGGACGCAACCTGCAGGAACCGCCCGAACGCATCGAGCCGTCTGGTCAGTCCCTCCTGCTGCACCTCCTCCCGAAGGTAGGTGGCGACGTAGCTCTTCAGGAAGTCGCTCGGGTCCGGATGTCCATAGACACTGGGCTGGCATCCGTAGCGAATGCTGCGCTCGAGATCGAAGTCGGCTCCGATCTCGACGGCCGCCAACGGATGCATATAGCGCGTGACCGCCCGACCGGCCAGGAGATTGACACCACCTCGACGTAACTTCCGAGCGCTCGAACCCGTGAGAACGAATCGGAGCTTCCGTTCCTCGATGAGCCGGTGCACTTCGTCGAGGAGCGCGGGCACTTTCTGAACTTCATCGACGACCACCCAGTCGCCGTGCCCCGCCGGGATGAAGCTTTCCAAGACGTGGGGAGACGCCAGCAGGGTCGTGAACAGGTCACCTCGCAGGAGATCGATGAACACACAGTCGGGGAAACGCGTGTGACACCACAGCGTCTTTCCTACTCCCCGAGGTCCGAAGAGGAAGAAACTGGAGGGTGGAGGCTGCAGCAATCTGGCGTACATAACTCCATTTTATTGGCCAAAACGGAGATTGCCACACCATAAATGCGTATTCGCGGGTTTCGTGACCCCGTCCGGCGCAGCGCCCGGGCCGGGGGCCCCGCCCCCGGGATCGTGTCAACCCAATGGACCGCTTGTAGTTATGGCAGTGAGAAAACGGCTCCCCGGGTAGGACCGTTTTCGAACTCACTCTCGTTCTGTACGGGATAGCGGATATCGGCGGTGTTCTCCGACCAAAGCGGTGGCGGGATCGCTTCCAGACCGAGTGACTCGAGAATCCGTTTCACCACGTTCGCTGATCTGGAACGACCTCGTGGTCGTGACGCTGTCCGGCTCCGGTCACCGGTCGGATCCGGTGACCAGCCAGTCGATGACGGCATCTCCTGCTTGGCTGAGAGTCGTCGGTTCCAGCCACCACGGCTGAAAATCGAACATCGCGATGCGTCCCTGGGCCGCTCCCGCCGCGGAATCCGCCGGGGTCGACCGATAGCGTTGAGCCACGATCGCGTGGGCGAGACCGTGCTCGACGCGCCCGCAGCAGAGCGTGGTGTCGAACGTGCTGACTTCGTAAAGGGAGTCGAGACCGGCCATTCGCTCGATCGCCCCTCGACCGAGCACGCCCTCCCAGTGTTTCGCTCCACCCCGGAACCGCCGGTCGCCGTCGATCGTGCCCCGCGGATCCCACTTGGCCCGGTCGATGGACAGATCCGGGTAGGAGGGATCCAGCGAGCGCGCTCCGACCATTCCGGACGCTTCCGCGGAAGGGGTCGTTCCGGAGAGTGAGGTCACGAGATCGCCGCGATACTTCATGAACTGCCACAGGAATCCGTCGCGCTGGAAGTCGGGCGATTCGTTCGAGGCGCCGGGAGCGATGCGTGGGAACGTGCAGTTTCCGATCTCCGGTGGATCGAGCGCGCAGGAGAGTCGATCGCCCAGAAGGAAGAGCCGCCCTCCGGCGGTCGAGTAGGTCGCGAGGTCGCGACGAAGATCCGCGATCGGGTCGGTTGGTCGTCGCGGGACGCCATCGCTGGTCTGCCAGACCACCTGCCGATAACGACCGAGCGTCGCGAGATCGAGTACGGGACGGTCCTCCGTCGCGTAGAAGTCCACGTCCCCGAGCTCGAACAGCCGTCGCAGGACGGTAGTGTGCAGGAACGCATCATGTTCGGTATCGGGAATGCCGGGAATCCGCGAGTCATCGATGATCAGCGCATGCCGATCGAAGCGGAAACCGACCAGGTCGATCGCTACGTGACAGAGGCGTTCGGAATCGGGGAGGTCGTCCAGGTCGCGCACCTTGATCCACAAGTGGTGCGTCGTGCCGGCTTCGGACGCTGGAAAGACGATCGGTGCGACGGTTCCTTGCCAGGACCCCCACCCGATCCACCCTCCGATGCCGCGCGGGTCGCGCAGCGTGTCGTCCTCGACATCCGGAATGTCCAAGGCGAAGTTCGAGTACCCCGGGCGAGTTCCATAGCCGCTGGCATCCCCCGTCCATTGGAAGTACAGAGGAGCATCGGTGGCGGCCTCGATCTCCCAGATCGGTCCGTCGGTCGGAAACACGAAGGATCCGTGGCTCCGTTCCCGAACCACCACGATGGGTCGTCCGGGCGATGGCAGCACATAGAACGCGAAGAAGTTGGTCCCCCGGATCATGTGCGGTTCGCGCGCGCCCGCTTCGTCGAGAGCACGAATCCCGAATGCCAGTCGATCGGCGGGATCCAGCTCGGGCAGACGGAGCGAGGTGAGGTCTCCCTCGATCCGTTTCCACGCCACTCGATCGATCTCCACCGGGTCGATCAGGAGATTGGTGGACGACGAAAGCGAATCGAGGAGCACGCGGTCGGGCGCGACCACCTCCGGCACGCGGACGAGCTTGACTTCGTAGGCCAACGGCTTCCGATCGGGATCCGACGCGTCCAGATCCTCGCCAGTCCACTCGAGAATCGGTCGTCGTCCCAGGGTCGGAGCATCTTGGTGCGTCAGATCGGGGAAAGTGAAGCGCGTCGTCGGTGCCAGCGTCCGGGCGTTGAAGGTCTGGGTCGCGATCTCGGAACGAGCACCTTCGTTGTCGGTGGCCTGGACAGCGAAGGTGTGCCAGTCCGTGAAGAAGTCGCCGTCCGGGCTGGGAGTCGTAGCCTGGAAGTGGAGTGAAACCGAGCTCTCGGACAGGACATGCCAAACGGCGGCGTCGCCGAGCTCATCCACGGCCCAACGATACTCGCTGATCACTCCGTCATCGTCGAATCCCGTCCATTGGAACCGTACGCGATAGTCGACTCCGGCGCTGTCGCCGTTGGCGGCGCCGGCAATGATGCGGACGGATGGCGGGTGATTCGCTTGCGGCGGTCCGGTGGAGTCCCCTGCACAGCTCAGGAGCACGAGGACGAACGTGAACGGCAAGGGAAACAAGAGAAGCGTTCGCGAGAAGCGTGCGCGGATTTCTCTCGGTAACAGCGAAGATCGCATGGTTCCCCCCTTTGGGTGAGTCGGGAACCCGGGCCGGAACGGAGGATGGAACGTGCGACCGTCCGACGGAGTGCTGCTGCCGCGAGCCCGGCTGGATCGGCCGGAGTGATCCGACGCGATCCGGGGGAGAAGACGGACTCCGCGACCGCTGCTACGGGGTTCCCTGACTCGACCACCCCGAACTAACGGAAGCTTAGAACCGGGATCGACGATGGTCAATCCGCGCCGGCCACATCCGTGTGCGCGCAACGCCCCCGCACGGTCTGGGGATGTGCGCGCACGGTCCTCTGGCGCGCTCGCCGACACCACAGCAACGACTTAGGCGCAGGCACGGCGGTTGCGTTGAACCTCCCGCCGTCACCGAGGCGGCATGCGCGAACCCGGGAAGAGGTACGGAAGAAGCCGGCCGGGTGCGGGTGACTCTGGCCAAGCGTTCTGATGAGGAGATCGAGCCATGATCATGAGAGGACGAGTTTGGCGATGGGGTGCGGTGATGGTCTTCGTCGCCGCATCGTTCGTTGGGTGTGGGGATGACGAGAAGGGTGGCGAACCGGCCGCGGAACCGGTGATCGTGCGGGGCGCCGGAGCCGATGCCGCCGCGATTGCGGGGTTCGTGCAGCAGTACCGCGACGTGCTGGGCGATGACAACGGAGGAGAGCCGGGTACTCGCGGAACGAGTGGCTACCGGGAGCTCAACTGGGACTCGCTCCCCGATGAGGTCTGCGCGCCGAACGCCTGTCCCTCGGACATCTTCAATGCGCCGACGGCACCGCGGGCGCGAGGGATCGTCCTGCACACGTCGGGTCAGGCCTTGATGGTGAGTGCGGATTCCGACAATCCCACCGGGACGGCGCCTCGTTTCGGAAACCTCAACGCCCACTATCCGGATGCGTTCAAGACCTACAGTCCGGAGCGGCTGTTCTCGCCGGTCGGCAGTAACCTCGTCGAGATCACGTTCTTCGTTCCCGGCTCCTCGACGCCGGCCACCGTGCGCGGGTTCGGCGCCGTCTATTGCGACGTCGACACCCATCACACGGCGTTCGAATACTTCGATCGAAACGGCAACTCTCTGGGCGAGTTCGAAACCCCGATCTCGAACAACGGGCTCTCGTTCCTGGGGGTCGTCTTCGACGAGCCGATCGTCTACCGCGTCGAGGTTCGATACGGCACGTCGGTTCTCGGACCGGACGACGGGCAGGACACCGACGTCGCCGTGATGGACAACTTCATCTTCGCCGAACCGCAACCGATCCCGTAGTCCGAGGCGCGGGCGCCACTGCGCGCCGGTGTTCGACCGGACCGGCGGGCGACGTCCGCATGGAGTCGCCGGGCCACCCCGCAGCTACCGTCCGTGAACGGACGTGTGGCAACGCGTCGAATCAGTCCCGCGTTTACCCTCCCGAAACCCTCTGATACCCTTGATCAGCGGTGCTTTCGAGGAGGGGTATGACGACACGGAAGGGTTCGCGGGTTTCGCCTCCGGGCGGCCGTGTGTCCTCTGCGAAGGAGACGGTGCGCTCGGGTCGTCCCGTCCCCCGAACCTCGCGTGAAACCGTCGCCCCGACCAACGCCGCGAGTCCGCCGGGGAAGGTGATCCCGCCGGCTCCTCCCCCGTCGACGGAAGCAACGAGTGCGCGTTTCAGCGCCGGGACCGTTCTCGCCCGGCGCTTTCGTATCGAGGGGATTCTCGGTCGCGGCGGGATGGGGGAGGTCTACCAGGCCTTCGATCTCGAGCTCGAAGCACCGATCGCCTTGAAGGTGCTGCGCCCGGAGCTCGCCCGCAGCAGAGGGGCCGCGGAACGGCTGAAGCGCGAGGTCGTGCTCGCTCGTCGCGTCACCCATCCCAATGTCTGCCGCACCTTCGACCTCTGGCGTCACCGAAGCAAACCCGGTTCCGCGCTCTTCCTGACCATG
>JAGQHR010000212.1 GCA_020431745.1 Candidatus Eiseniibacteriota bacterium | reverse complement strand
CGCTCTCGGATCCGGACTATCTGACCAATCCGGACTACCAGAGCCCTTTCCCCTGATCGATCGGGATCACCGGCGGCCCGCCCGTCAGACGCGGACGCCTACTTGCTTTCGAGCACGACCGCGATCGAATCCATCCAGGCCGGTCCGACGCCCAGGCGCTTGGCATTGCGCGCCGCTTCAGCCAAACAGGCTCCGCGAAGTTGGCTGCGACTCGCGAAGATCGCCACGTTGTAGGAAAGCCGTCCCGCCTCCGGATGCTTCGCGGTCAGTCCGCAGGCCCACGTCACCCAAGCCTCGAGCTGGCCGTTGCTTTTCGCGTAGTCGAAGGTTTCTTTGATAGCCGCTCCCACCGACGAGCTCTCGGGATAGCCCTCCGCGAGACGACGCCAGGTTGCGTCCGCCGCCGCGGGATCCAGCAGGAAGTAGTCCTGATACCGGGCCAGTGCGCTCAACGCCCTTTCGGCCAGCATCGCCTTTCCGTCGGGATCGAGGACGACCGCGCGTTCGATCAGCACCTGGGCCTCGGGGAGACGCTGCCGATCGAGGTACTTCTGGAGAACCCTCAGCGTAAGCTCTCCGTCGCCGGGATTGGCCGCGAGCTGTTCCTCCAGCTCCGGAACGGGATCGACGCCGCTCCGGAGGAGGGCCATCTGGTCCAGGAACTCGCTCTTGCGGGTGTAGCCGACGATCCGGTCGATCTCTGCCCCATCGGGATCGAGCGCCATCACGGTCGGTAGACCGGTCACCGGATAGCGCCGGGCCAGCGCCTGACCGGCCGCCGATCCCGAGTCGAGCTTGAGCGGAATCAGTCCTTGGACCGCGACCGCGCCGTCCATCGTGCTCCAGACTTGTGCTTCCTGCTCGCCGCACCCTCCGCAGTGATCGGAAAAGACGTCGACCAGGACGAGCTGCCCGGTCTCTTGCGCTTCCGCGAGCGCTTCATCCAGCGAGAGCGCCGACCACGCCACCTGCGCGGCCGCGGGACCCGCACGCAGCGCGACCCCGACCAGCATGAGTAGGCCGAGGAACAGGATCCAACGGTGCGTCGCGACGCCGCGGGGGCGTGGCTCGATGGTGTCTCTCACGGTGTCGTCGCTTCCTTTCGGCGTCGTCTCACGCGCCTTCTTCCGAGGCGGTCGATGACCCGTCGCGTGGTCGCGTCCTCTACGGTGTCCTTCTACGCAGTCGCCGCTCAATGCGAGGAGCGCTCCACCAACGTCACCTTCTGTTCGACCTTGGCGCCGTCGCGCAAGACCACGACGAGAACTTCATCCCCCGGCTGATGTGCTTTCAACACGTTGGACAGATCGGCCAGATTGTCGATCGGCGTCTCGTCGAGCGAGACGACCACGTCACCCTTCTGCAGTCCCGCCTTCTCCGCGGGACTCCCCGGCATGACGCCGGTCAGGAGCACGCCACCCGACTCCTTTCCGAAATCCGGAATCGTCCCGAGGCTCACCCGGCGAGGTTGTCCACCTTCGGCGGGAGCGGCAACCTTCTCCGCGCCCGGAGGCACGAACGACAGGGCGGTCTCTCGATCGGCCAGAAACGCCGCGAGCTCGACCACGAACGATGCCGTTTCTCCCAACGTCTCCCACTGGATCTTGTCCGCGGTGTCTCCGGTCCGGTGATAGTCCGGATTCGCCCCGGTCGAGAGATGCAGCGCCGGCACTCCGTGTTCGATGAACGGCAGATGATCGGAAGCGAACGGCCCGGCGGCGGGCGTCGCGAGATCGAACCCGAAACCGAGATTGACCCCGCGCAGGATGTCGCCGAACTCGACGGCGCTTCCCGAGGCCAAGGCATACAGGCGGCGCTCCTGCATCCGCCCCACCGTATCCAGGCAGATCATCGCCAGGGTCTGCTCCAACGGAACGACGGGATGCTCGCAGTAGTACGCGGACCCCATGGTCTGCGCCTCTTCCCCGTCGAAGGCGACGAACAGGATGTCGTTTCGAAACGGTCCCGACTTGGCCAGCTCGCGCGCCGCCTCGAGCAGCACCGCCACTCCAGAAGCGTTGTCGTCCGCCCCGGCATAGATGTCCTCGCCATCCCGACCGAGATGGTCGTAGTGCGCGCCGATCACGAGTGCGGTGGGATTGGGATCACCCGACTCCCGCATCGATCCCGGCAGCAGGGCGACGACATTGGCGAGATCGATGTTCTGCCACGAGGTTCCCGCGGCGAGGTGGATCTCGGGATGCTCCGCGATCGTGTTCTCCGCCACCGTCTGATACCAAGCTCCGGCAGCGCCAGGATCGCACCCCGCATCCTCGAACGCGTGGGCGATGTACTCCCGCACTTCCTTGGCCCCGGGCGACCCCGCCGCCCGGCCAGCCCGGTCGGGAGAGGCGATCCATTCGAGATCGGTCCGCAAACGGGCCGCGTCCACGCCCTGCGCCAGCGCACCCATCGGAGCAAACAGGGGCGACCCGACGAAGACGATCGCGAGCATCAAGACGACCGAGGTCGAGAGGCGCAGCGACCGGGGGCGATCGCTCCCGACCGTCGGCTTTCCGGCTCCGTTCCGAGCAGCCGGGCTCCGGCTCACCTCAGTGCGAAGCGGACACCGTGAGGTTCCGTGCGAGAGGACTTTCTCCAGCCTTCCAAACTCCCTTGCGGACATTGGTCTCTCCCTCGAAGACGAGATAGCTGTACTTACCATAGTGCGGCACTTTGCGTCCGATCGCCTCCACGACCCCGGGATCCGCAGGCATCACGACGCCCCACGCCCCTTCATTGGAAAGCGGACCGGACATCACGAACGAGTCGGTCGCGGGGAACGTTCCACCGTCGACCGACCACTCCGTCTTTTCGGATCGCACGGCGTCCAGGCGGTCGATCGCCGCCCGCGCCATCGGACCGGCACCGAGGAACCACACCGAGAACGGCTTCCCGGACGCGCCCTCCGGCGTCCTCTTCGCGACAGACGTTCCTGGAACGTGTCCGGCCGGATCCCCCTCCGCCGCTGACGTTCCCGGAACGTGCCCGGCAGCGTCCGACTCCGCCAGAACGGCCGCGGCCTGATCTTTGGCCCAGCTTTCGGCGAGCGCCTGGAGAGCCCGCGTCATCTCGGCAGACTGTCCATCCGCCACCACGATCAGGACCGAATCCGCTCCCAGAACCTGGCTGAGACTGGCCGGGATTTCCTCCCGATGCAGGCGGCGCAGAACGTCGAAATCAGGATCCACTTCCACCCGGGCCGGTGCGAACGGACAGACGACGTTCATTCCGCCCTCGGCATCCGTGAGATCCAACGTCTGCTCGACGATTTCATCCGGCGAGGATCCCGTTACGCGCACGGGCACCTGCAACACGTACGGCTCCCCGCCGGTCACGTCCTGAATCACCCGCACGTCGACGGACCACTCGGCGGTTCCCGCTCCCGAGCCTGCCTTCGGATGCGCGGACGCAGGCACCACGTCCGCGCTCGCGAGACGGATGGTCGGCGCGCCCGTCCGCTCGATCCACTGATCCAACTGCTGGCTGACCCACGCCGCGCGTTGCTCCGCCGTTCGTGGCAGCTCCTGCGCCACCGATTCGAAGAGATTCCGCCACGAGCCGCGCCGCCAGAGAAAGTCGTGGTAGAAGCGCTGCAACCCGGACTGGAAGGCTTCTGTCCCGAGCGCCCGCCGGACCTGATGGAACACCATCATCGACTTGGAATAGCCGACGGCCTGCGTCGAGAAGTCGTGTCGCTCGCGGAATCCCGACAGCGGCACGTCTTCGCTCTCGGACACATAGTCCAGGTAGTTCTTGAGCGCCGTCAGCCGATACTCCCGCGCCGCAGCGGCACTCTCCCGCTCCTTGTACGCGTAGTCCGCGCCATAGGTGGTCAGTCCTTCACACCAGTTGCCTTCCTCGGACTTGACGAAGACGCCGTTCCCCCACCAGTTGTGCAGGATCTCGTGGCCATAGGAAGTATCGAGGATGAACGGCAGGCGAATCACACGATCGCCGAGCAGCGTGAAGGACGGCATCCCGAACCCGGTCTGCCAGAAGTTCTCGACCAGCGCGAACTTCGCGAACGGATACGGCCCGAACTCCGTCTCGTAGAGATCGAGATAGCGTCCGGTGCCGCGCAGATACCGGTTGTAGATGCTGGAGTCGGTGTCCGCATAGGTGAAGGTCTGCGCGAAGACATCCCCGTGCCGCAGGTGATGCTCCTCCCAGGGACCGGCCACGAGGTAGATCTCTTCCATCGGATGAGGACAGATCCAACGCGTGAAGTTCCAGTCGCCGTTGTCGCGCGCGGTGGCCATGCGTCCCTGCGAGACGCTCCGCCATCCCTGGGGAACCTCGGCGCGCAGCTCGAAGGTGTACACCTCCTCCGGTCGCGACGGAATCCAGAAGGTGGAGCCGGCGAGGAACGCACCTTCTTTCATGATCAGTCCCGCGGTGGTATCGAACGATCGCGCATAGGCCACCCGCGGCGGATGCAGCGAATCGAGGACGGTCCCGGCATACTGCACGGTCACCGCCAACGTCTCAGGCCAGGTCGACCGACCTTCCAGCGTGAGGTCCACCTGGCGCGCGAGCTCGTAGCCTCCCAGCTCGTCGTAGGGAGGACGCTTCCAGAACGATCGCGCCTGCAGTCGATCCCGATCCGCGAACGCGAGCCGGATCGCATCGTTCGAGGCGCCATCTCCTCCTTCGACCGCACTCACCTCGAGAAGCGCGAGATCCCGCCACAGCAGGAACGAGAACGGCGTCGTCGCGGGGATGCCTGCGGGATGGACGATGGTGAGACGATCCGAGGCCTCCAGCCGATTCCGATCCGGATCGACTCGCGCCGACACGAGGTGGTGCACGATCGCGGCTCGTTGCGGGTTCTCGAATCCCACGAGCTCGGCTGGCGGAAAGGTCGGTTCGGTGTCTCCCACCTTGATCCGGACGGACGTCCCCGCCTCCTGGGCCAGGACGGCCGGGGCGACAAGGAGCAGGGTGGATCCTAGGACAAGGAGGATACGGCGGATTCCCGGAGAGGCGCTGTTCATGGGTCGCATCCGGCTATGGTGCCTCACCGGCCCACCCCTGGCAACCGAGCCACGCAGGGGTTTCCGGGGAAGACCTTCTGCACGCATCGCCCGGGGTCTCTATACTCGACTCCGAACGAAGCGAAATCCGGCCTCCCGGCGCGCCGAGCCGACCGCCGGACCGGCCTCGGAGCACGTAGTAGGAGCCGATCATCCGGAGAAGTCGGGGAGAGATGGGGCGGAAGACGCGAAAGGCCTGGATCTGGATCCTCACGATCCTGGGAGCGCTGGTCCTGCTCCGGCTCCTCGCCTCCCCGATGCTCAACGCCTACGCCAACTGGCTGATCGTCGAGGATCCCTTCGAGCACACCGACGCCACCATCACGCTCTCCGGGGCCGAGGGCGAGCGCCTGGCCGCCGCCATCCAGCTCTTTCGGGCCGACAAGACCGACCGGCTCGTGATCGTGGGGCCGGACGCGCCGTTCCTGAAGGTCTATTCGGGTGAGGACAGCCTCAGCCAGGGCGAGGCCAAGAGACGGATCGCGGTCAAGAAGGGGGTGCCGGACAGCCTGGTCACCCTCGTCCTCGGTGCCCAGAGCACACATGACGAAGCCACCACCGCGATCGCAGCTGCGCGGGAGAACGGATGGACGTCGCTGACTGTAGTGACGTCTCCGCTCCACACGCGCCGGGCGAGGGCAACGTTCCGGAAGGTGTTCGAGGGATCGGGAATCTCGATCGCGGTCTATCACCTGCCGATCGAGCGCTCCAGCCAGAATCCCGATCACTGGTGGCATCGCGAGAACGACACGATGGCGGTGCTCACCGAGAGCATCAAGATCGGGTTCTACGCCTACCGCTACGGCATCTGGCCCTGGAGCTGACGCTTCCGCGGAAGCGGACGCTGTCTCCGTGCCGACTGGGGCGATCAGATCTTTTCGAGGTCGGCCGCTTCGATGGTGTAAGCGTGATCGACGTTGCCCGTGTTGCGCGTCGTCGCGGGCTCGAACAGCAGGAGCGATGCCGGTGACTCCGCGACCGGCTTGTGCTCGACGCCCCGCGGAACGACGCAGAACTCGCCTGGATCCAGCGCGACGACACGATCCCGAAAGTGGATGTCCAGGTGCCCTTCGAGCACGAGGAACATCTCGTCTTCGTGGTCGTGGTGGTGCCAGACGTACTCGCCGTGCGCCTTCACGACCTTGACGAGCTGTCCGTTGAGCTCACCGACCACTTTGGGGGACCAGGTCTCCGTGAACGAGGCCAGCTTCTTCGCCA
>JAGQHR010000211.1 GCA_020431745.1 Candidatus Eiseniibacteriota bacterium | reverse complement strand
TATATCGGTGATCAGTTCATCCGCGACGTCTGGCTGGTTGGCGACGAGCCCCGGGCCGTGACCGCGCGCGGCGACCTCGCGGCGTCCGAACAGCACACGATCGCGCTCTTCGAGAATGCGGCGCCGTCGGTGGTCTACATCTTCACCGAAGGCGCCTACGTCTCCACGCCCCGCGGCCGTGCCCGCCAGAGCGGCACCGGAACAGGCTTCATCTGGGACCAGTCGGGCCACGTGGTCACCAACTTCCACGTCGTCGACCAGGCGCAGCGGGTGCGGGTCCGGCTCTATGACGAGACCACCGTCGAAGCCCGCGTGGTCGGCGCGGCGCCGGACCACGACCTGGCGGTGGTGCGGCTGCTGGGGGTTCGAGGCACTTCGTCCACTGCAGGAAGAGGCGATCCGTGCCGCGCTCGCGGGTCGGGATGCGCTCGTGATCCTGCCGACGGGCGGGGGAAAGTCGCTCTGCTACCAGGTGCCCCCCCTGGTACGTCGAGGGCTCTCCATCGTGGTTTCTCCGCTCAAGGCACTGATGAACGACCAGGTCGCGGGGCTCGAAATGATCGGCTACCCGGTGGCCGCGATCCACGGGGACATCTCCGATGACCAGCGTTTGCAGGCCCGGCATCGCGTCGAGCGCGGCGAGGTCAAGCTCCTCTTCGTGACACCAGAGAGGCTCGCCCTGGCGGGCTTTTCGTCGTGGCTGGGTCGCCAGGAGCCCACGTCGTTCGCGATCGATGAAGCGCACTGCATCAGTCAGTGGGGTCATGATTTCCGTCCGGACTACCGGAGGCTGGGTGAGCTTCGCGCACGATTCCCGCAAGCGACGTTCCACGCTTTCACCGCGACTGCCACGCCGCGGGTGAGACAGGACATCGTCCGCGAGCTCGGACTCCGGGATCCCGAGATCCTCATCGGTGACTTCGACCGACCGAACCTGACCTATCGTTTGTTTCCGAGGACGAACACGGGACAGCAGGTCGCCGGTGTCCTGCGACGCCATCCCGATGCTGCAGCCATCGTCTACTGCTTCCGCCGGCGCGACACGGAGTCGCTCGCCGAGGACCTGCGCGGACGCGGGTGGCCGGCCCGCGCCTATCACGCCGGTCTGCCCGCAATGGAACGAGTGCGGATCGAGACGGAGTTCCGGGAAGACCGTCTCCGGATCGTGGTCGCGACCGTCGCCTTCGGCATGGGGATTGACCGCAGCGACGTCCGATGCGTGATCCATGCGTTTCTGCCGGAGTCGATCGAGCACTACATGCAGGAAACCGGCCGAGCGGGGCGGGACGGCCTTCCCGCGGAATGCGTCCTGCTCTACGGCGAGGGGGACTTCTCCCTGCGACGAAATGTGCTGGAGCGTTCGGCGGTCGAGCTCGGCCTCGACGAAGGTCTACTGGCCGCCAAGACCCGTCTCATGGGGAGGATGCGCGACTTCTGCACGGCCCAGATCTGCCGGCATCGCGGACTCGTGCGATACCTGGGCCAACCTTATGAGAAGGAGAACTGCGGGGCCTGCGACTACTGTCTCGACCCTCAGAAGCCGGCCCGCGACGGGGATGCCATCGCGAGGACGATTCTGTCGGCGGTGGAGCTCCTGGGGGGCTCGTTCGGAGCGAACCACGTGGTGGATGTGCTCCGCGGCAGCCGCAGCGAGCGGATTCGGGAGCGAGGACACGACGATCTAGCGGTCCACGGCAAGCTCAAACGATTGGACAAGGAGACCGTCCTCGACGCCTTGCGTCAGCTCCTCGCCCAGCGGCTGCTGACGCGCACGGACGATACCTATCCGGTCATTCGTCTGACTCCCGAAGGACACATCGCCCTCGAGGAGTCGGAAAAGATTTCCCTCCTCGAGCCCAGACGCCCTGCCTGGGCCGAACGCGCCGAACCCCGCTCCCGCGCAGGGGACGCGACCGGGGACGAGGCTCCGGAGTCCGCTGATCTCTTCGAGATCCTCCGCGGCTTGCGACGGGACATCGCCAGCCGGCTCGGTGTCCCCGCGTACGTCGTCTTCGAGGACACCGCCCTCCGCCAGATGGCCCAGATGCGCCCCCGCGACGAGGCGGATCTCCTTGCCGTGCGAGGCGTGGGAAAGGTGAAGCTGGAGCGATTCGGCAAATCTTTCCTGGAAGCGATCCGCGCCTACGACGCTCGCTGAGATTTCCCGACAATTTCATGTATCAAGCGCCGGCGACTTCGGCTCTACTCGCTCCGTAGGACTGCGCTTCGGTTCCTCACCGTTTTTCTGGGTCTCGCGCCCTGGTCTGGCCATCGGATGTGCTGATGGCCCCTCGGCGCGCTCTCGCGTTCGCATATCCATATCGAGACAGCTCGATCTGGCCTCGCTGGAACTCAGGGAAGACCACCAGCACTTGGCCATGGAGGCCCGGGGAAACCGGGCCGAAAACGAACCTGGGGGGAAGGCAACTCCGGCCGGGAGGGCGTACGCCCATCGGCCGGCGGACCACGACACGAACCAGGGGCTCGTCGGGAACAACTGCGCTTGACTCTCCAGGTCGGACAAGAAGCGAGGCCGCTCGCCACGGTGGAATCGACGGTCGGTAAGACGAGTCGGTTCGACGTCATCATGGTGACGCTCTATCTCGCGTCCCTGGTGGCGGTGGCTTTCCTGTTCGTGGACGGTCTGCCCTATTACCTGACTCCGTTCCCGGATCGTCCCCATCACCCGGGCTATGCGGCGCTGCGGCCGGCCGGTTCGCACGGTCTCGTTTTCGGAGTCGTCGGCACCGCGATGATGCTCGCGCTGCTCCTGTACTCCGTACGCAAGCGGAGCCGCAAGCTGGTCGCGACCGGACCGGTCCGGAAGTGGCTCAACTTCCACATCTACCTGGGAATCATGGGACCGCTGCTCATCACGTTGCACACGTCCTTCCGGGTGACTGGACTCGTCGCTCTCAGCTACTGGTCGATGGTCGCGGTCGCGCTCAGCGGCGCGTTCGGCCGCTATCTCTATCAACAGATCCCGCGCAACGTGCTGGGCCACGCCCTCGGCCCCTCGGAGCTGCGGGATCGGGAACACCTCGTCGATCGCGACCTCCGGGAAAACCACGGCATCACGGACGAGAGCCTGCGTCATCTCGAGCGGATGGCCGGAGACACCGGCTCCAAACGCAGCATGATGAACGCGATCTTCTTCACGATCGGCAGCGAGTTCGCGATCCGCCGGCAGCTCAACCGCTTGATGGTGAGTCTCGAGCCGGAGACGCCGCAACGCCTGGAGCTCTCCCGCAAGCTCGCCGAGAAGGTGGCCCTGCATCGTCGCCTCCTCCTGCTGGATCAGCTCAACCTGGCTTTTCACTATTGGCACGTCATTCACAAGCCGTTCGCGATCGTGATGTACACGATCCTGGCGGTGCACGTAGGAGTCTCTCTCTTTCTCGGTTATGTGAAGGGGTTCTAGCCGTGGCCGTCGGTGCTCGGCAATCTCGATGCTGAACACGTCACAGGTTCGTCGAATCGCAACATGGGCGGTACTTCTTTTGTCGACGCAACCCTACAGCGCTAGCGGACAGCTTTCGCCCGGAAAGCTCCACCAGGCCCACCAGGACCTGGAGGGCGTCCGGCAATGCACGTCCTGCCACGAGATCGGCAAGGGCACTTCCTCCGACAAGTGCCTGACGTGCCACCAGGAGATCGCGACCCGCCTCGCCGCGGGCCGGGGTCTGCACGCCCAACCCGAGTATCGCGAGTGCGGCACCTGTCACGTCGAACACCACGGGCGGGACTTCGCGCTCATCTACTGGCCAGAGGGGCCGGAGAAGCTGGATCACCGTCTCACCGGGTATCCGCTGGACGGCGCGCACGCGCAGAAGCAGTGCCGGGACTGCCACCGACCCGAGAACATCGTCGAAAGCGACAGTTTGCTGAAGGCGGGCAAGGACCTGACCCGGACCTACCTCGGACTCGGAACCGAGTGCCGGCAGTGCCATGCCGACCCGCATCAGGGTCAGCTCTCCCAGGATTGTGCGACCTGCCATTCGACGGCGACCTGGAAGAACCCGCCGCACTTCGACCATGCACGGACGGCTTTCGTCCTCACCGGTCGGCACCAGGACGTGGCCTGCGAGAAGTGCCATCAACGGACCGAAGAAGGCGACGCGGGCTTCGTCCGATACCGCTTGTCCGCCTTCGCCGCCTGCACCGACTGCCATCGGGATCCGCATGAAAACCGTTTGGGTGGCGACTGCACCTCGTGTCACCGCACGTCGGGCTGGCGGGACGTCAACCAGGTCCAGTTCGATCACGACCGGACGCGGTATCCGCTGCGCGGACTGCATCGCGACGTCGCTTGCCAGAAATGCCACCGGCAAGAACCGGACGGAGCGCCGGTGAGCACCGCGTCGAGCGGACGTATCGCCCTCGCCTTCGCAGCCTGCACGGACTGTCACGCGGACTACCACGAAAAGCAGCTCGGAGGCCGGCCGGCCTGCGACAAGTGCCACACCGTCGATGGGTACAAGCCGTCGCGATTCTCGCAGGCCGACCATCAGAAGACCGACTATCCGTTGGCCGGAGCCCATGCCGCGGTTCCGTGCAGCGGCTGCCACCCGTCCGGGTCGGACGGCCGCATCGTCCTGGCCGTCCGCGCCGACCATTGTCAGAGCTGCCATCGCGACGCCCACGCGCCCGACCCGGGGGCGAAGCCGTTGGTGTGGGCCCGAGGCCCGGTCGCCGAAGCCGGATGCGAGGGATGTCACGTCGTCGATGAATGGTCCCAGGTGACCTTCGACCACGCCCGGACCGAGTTCCCGCTGCAGGACCGCCATCGGGAGACGTCCTGCCGCAGCTGTCACATTCAGATTTCCGGAGCTCCGGGTTCGCCTGCGGCCGGCGCAACCACCGCGTCTTCCGCCGAGGCGCGGGTCCTTGCGGCAGCGCCGTTCGTGGCCGAGCTTCCGCAGGACGACGTCTTCTTCGACCTCCCGGTGCGTTTCCCGAAGACCGAGGGGCACTGCCAGGACTGCCACCGGGACATCCATCTCGGTCAGCTCCGTGACGATCGGACGAGCCCGCGCGACGACGTCATGGTGGAGGGCGGCGGTTCGGGACCATGGGAGTTTGCACTGGGCGCCCGCACGTCCTGTGATCGTTGTCACGACGCACAGGGTTGGCTGGCCCGAGGTTTCGACCATCAAAAGGACGCGCGCTACACGCTCGACGGGGCCCACATCAACGTTCCCTGCGAGAAGTGTCATCGACCGGTGACGGTGGCCGGCCGCACGACCGTCCTCTATCGTCCGGTCGACAGCGCCTGCGCCGCCTGCCATGGATCCGCGATGGATCCGCAGGGAGGCACCCGATGAGCTACTCCGTCCGGACGATTCTGCTGGCCGGCGGTGCGTTGGCGATCGCCACGCTCTCCCTGCTGCTCTCGCTCACGGCGCGCACGGCGGATGCCGCGAACCAAAGCCCGCACGGGGATCTCGCGATCGGGTGCCCGTCCTGCCACGTGACCGACTCCTGGCGCGTGACCAAGCCCGCCGACTTCGATCATTCGAAGACGGAGTATCCGTTGGAGGGCCGGCATCAGGAGGTGGCCTGCACGTCCTGCCACCGGCAGATGGTGTTCAGCAAGGTGGGCCAGGCCTGCGCAGACTGCCACTTGGACCCGCACCTGGGCGAGCTCGGAAGCGATTGCTCCGTGTGTCACAGCCCCTCGTCCTGGAGCGATCGCCCCGAGAACGCCGAGCTCCACGTGGCGGCGGGCTTCCCGCTGCTGGGACCGCACGCGAACGCGGACTGCGAGTCGTGCCATCCCTCGGCGTCCGCAGCGGAAGTGGCACCGGCACCCACGGAGTGCAGCGGCTGTCACCTCTCCGACTACCAGGCCACCGACTCCCCTCCGCACGAGACGACCGGGCTCGGCACCGATTGCGAACAGTGTCACCAGCCGTCGTCGTTCTCGTGGGTCTCCACGGGGTTCGAACACACTCCCGCTTTCCCGCTGGAAGACGGACACGCCGGCGTCGACTGCAGCAGCTGTCACCAGGTCGGCGTGCCGGTCGAGACCGAATGCTACGGTTGTCACGAACCGGACTTCGTCGATGCAGCCGATCCGGACCACGTGGCCGCGGAGTTCTCCCACGATTGCACGACCTGCCACGCGACTCGGGGCTGGATCCCGGCGACCTTCGATCACGGCCTCACGAGCTTCCCGCTCGAAGGCGCTCACGCGACGGCGGAATGTGCCTCTTGTCACGCTGACGGCTACACGGGGACTCCCGTCGAGTGCTTCGCC
>JAGQHR010000210.1 GCA_020431745.1 Candidatus Eiseniibacteriota bacterium | reverse complement strand
ATCGGCGAGCCGTCCCTCTTCCAACGCGCGGACGAAACGGCGCAACAGCCCTGCGATCTCGCTCCCTTCGGGCCACGCCGACGCGCTCTCGGGCGCATCCGCTTCGGCCATGCGGAGCTCGACCAGCGTGCGTCCCAGAGCGCGGGCGAACCCGGGATAGCGGCTCACCGGGCCCAGACGGGACAGCTCGCCCGCAGACGCCGCCTCGTGCGTGATGCGGGCCGCGACCGCCTCGACCGCGAGCGAGCCCGCCGGCGCCCACCCGCGCTCGGCCAGACCATCGCGTGCCAGTCGCGCCGCGAGCTGGGACGGACTGAACCGGTGGATCCCGAAGGTCGCTCCCGTCCCGGTCGCCTCCAGCGTCAGCTCGTCCGCCGCCTCCCGGCTCGCACCGACGAGGAGGAGCGATCCATCGGTCCGAATGAAATCGCGGGCCGCACCGATCCGTGCGCGATGGCCGGAGGCACACACGAACCGCACATGCGCGGAAGAATCGACGTTCGGTCGGGCTCGATCACTCACGGTGGCTCAGGATAGGCGTCCGCTCGGCACGCCCGCAATCCCCGGGAGCCGCTGAGGAAATTCGCGGAGCACCTTCCGGGGATCGGCTACCCTGGGCAGGCCGAGACAGGATCTGTGGAACGCGAAGGATCGGACTTCCGGATCGGGAGGTGGGGTCGTGAAGAGTCGTGACGAAAAACGCAAGCACCTGCAGTCGCTTCGGGCCCAGGTGCTGGAGAGCGGCGGTGCGGAAAAGCTGGCCAAGATTCGCGAATCGGGACGTCTGACCGCCCGCGAACGCATCCAGACCCTCCTCGACCCCGGAAGCTTCGTCGAGCGCGGCACGTTCGTCACGCACCGCTGCACCGACTTCGGCATGGCGGCGCGCACCGTGCCCGGGGACGGCGTCGTCGCCGGGCACGGCACGATCGCCGGGCGACGTGTCTTCGTCTTCGCACAGGACTTCACGGTTTTCGGCGGCACGCTCAGCGAAGCCAACGCGCGCAAGATCTGCGACATCATGGATCGCGCCCTCGAAAACGGCGCTCCCGTCATCGGACTGAACGATTCCGGCGGCGCCCGCATCCAGGAAGGCGTGCAGTCGCTGGGTGGCTATGCCGACATCTTCCTCCGCAACACCCTGGCGTCGGGAGTCGTCCCGCAGATCTCGGCCATCCTCGGACCGTGTGCGGGTGGCGCCGTCTACTCGCCGGCCATCACCGACTTCACGATCATGGTCGAGGGCACCAGCCACATGTTCGTGACCGGCCCCAACGTCATCAAGCAGGTCACGAACGAAGAGGTCACCTTCGAGGATCTGGGCGGCGCGATGACCCACAACTCGCGCTCCGGCGTCGCGCACTTCGCGACTCGCGACGACCTCGACTGTCTCGATACGATCAAGAAGCTGCTCTCCTACCTTCCGCAGAACAACATGGAGGACCCGCCCTACGTCGCGACCGACGATCCGGTGGACCGGATGGATCCCGAGCTCGACGAGTTGGTCCCCGAGGATGCCAACAAGCCGTACGACATCGTCGACGTCATCGGGCGGGTGGTCGATCGCGGCAGCTTCTTCGAGGTGCACCGCCACTTCGCGGCCAACATCGTCGTCGGATTCGCCCGCCTGGGGGGGCGCGTCGTGGGCATCGTCGCGAACCAACCCAAGGTGCTGGCCGGGGTCCTCGACATCAAGTCGTCGATCAAGGCCGCGCGCTTCGTGCGCTTTTGCGACGCCTTCAACGTCCCGCTCGTGACCTTCGAGGACGTACCCGGCTTCCTTCCCGGCACCGACCAGGAGTGGGGCGGCATCATCGTGCACGGAGCCAAGCTGCTCTATGCCTACTGCGAAGCGACCGTCCCCAAGCTCACCGTCATCACGCGCAAGGCCTACGGCGGGGCCTACGACGTCATGAGCTCGAAGCACATCCGCGGCGATCTCAACCTGGCCTGGCCGGGCGCGGAGATCGCGGTGATGGGCGCCGAGGGGGCCGTCGCGATCGTCAATCGCAAGGAGATCGCGGAGGCACAGGACCCGAAGGCCCGGACCAGGGAGCTCGCGGACGAGTACAACCAGACCTTCGCGAACCCGTTCGTGGCCGCGTCGCTGGGCTATCTCGACGACGTCATCGAGCCGCATGAGACGCGCCCCCGCCTGATCGGCGCGCTCCGCATGCTGGAGAACAAGAAGCAGCAGAATCCGCCGCGCAAGCACGGCAACATCCCGCTCTGAAGGCTCAGCGGAGGCGAGCCGAGACGACCAGGGTGTGGCCGCGCCCGAGGGCGCCCGTGCCGCGATCCCAGGCCCAGATCAGGGGCAGCACACCGAAGTTGTACACCACCTTCTTGAGCGGCCGTCCGAGTGGACTGCGAAACAGGGCGCGCTCGGTGCGTTCCTGGAGCTCCGAAACCGCGGTGCGCGTCACCGAGACGACACGCTCCACGGTGAAGCCTTCCTTCTCCAGCAACGCACGGACGGTCTGCGGCGAGTAGGAGAAGAGGTGCCGCGGCACGTCCTCGCACGACTCTCCACGGAAGAACACCTCCCGTTCGAGAGCGGCTGCATTGGGCACCGAGAAGACGAGCCCGCCCCCGGGCCGGAGAAACGACCGTGCCTGAGTGAGCATTCCGACCGGATCGGACAGATGCTCGAAGACGTTCCAGAGGACCACGAGATCGACCCGCCCCGCGCCGGCGGGATCGAACTCGTCGGGACGCCAGCACGGGATCTCGAGCGTGTTCCGAATGTGTTCCACCATCTTGGGATTGCGCTCGAGTCCGACGACGTCGTAGCCCGCCTCCCGCATCGCCTCCAGACACTGCCCGGCCGCCGGTCCGATCTCGAGAACCCGCCCACCCGCGGGTGCGAGGGCGCGCGCGTGACGCACCTTCTCTTGCAGGACCCGCTCCGCACGCGGTGGATAGAGGCGGCGGAGCCCACTCGGGGGAGCCCTCCGAACCCGGGGAGGCTCTTTGCGGTCCCGGTAGTACGTGTCCGGATAGAAGAGGTCGAGCGATCGCTCGGTCGGACGGGGATTGACGTAGCGCAGGCCGCAGCGCGCGCACTCGACGAGCGTGAACTCGTCCCGCGGTGTGAAGTCGTAGCGAAGATCCCGGCTCGTGAAGAGCGGAGCGGACTCCGCGCTTCCACAGACGACACAGGTGATCTGCTCGAGCTCGAGCCCGGCATCCGGCTTTCCCTTCGCATCGGTCACGGTGACTCCCGTCCTCCTGTTCCGCCTGGTCCGCGCTGATTCCGCCGCGGACTGTACCACGGGCTCGCACGCGACGATTCTGGAGGAACGCCGCGGAGGTTCCACCGAGCCCGGCGGAACGTACTTCCCGGTTGAAACGAGAAAGATGCCGATAGCCCGACCGGCCCCCGCCGCCGGACCGCTACGGCCGTTCGGTCCCGGCACGAGGTCCGGCGGAGCCGATCGATTCCACATCGGGCAAGGGGGCTTCTTCGAGGTGCAGTCCCCGCGCCAAGGGCGGGATCTCCTCCTCCAGATGCGCCAACGCGCCGGGCGGACCGGAGCCGATGAGCTTGACGGCCGTGCAGCGATCGGGTCCGACGCAGATTCCCAGCAGGAGATCCACGCGCTCTCCGCGACAGGGGATCCAGACCCACGCTTGATCCTCGCTCTGGTACGCGGCCCCAACCTGAAGCCCGGGGACCTCGCGCATGCGCTTCGTGGCTTGCCATCCGAACGAAACCGAGTCGTTCCACTCCCGGAGTGCGCGCTCCACGTCGAGCTGCAGGTCCAGTGCGGGTCCCGCGGCGTCGGCACGATACCCGCCGAGCAGGCGCTCGCCGTCCGGCTCCAACGCAAAACGCCAGCCCGACGCCGGCAGGTCCCAACGCAACGAGAGGCCCGGATTCCGGTAGAGTCCCTCGGCCAGCTCGGCGCCGCCCGTTCCGTCTTCGCTCACTTTCTCGAGGAGAACCGCAAAGAACCCGTCACCCGCGAGAAAGCGTCGCACCACACGCAGATCGAGGTCGTCGCCGAGCGCGGCGAGGTCGACGCCGCCCGCCCGCTCCGGTCCGTAGTGTCCCTCCCACACTAGGAGGCTGCCGAGCGGCGCCTCGGCCAGGGATTTCGACTTCAGAGCATGCCGGTCCGGATCTCGGTACGGGTTCATCCCCAAGAAGTAGAAGAACGAAGGATGGTTGCACAGAACGGGGCGTCCGTTCCGAGCCGCGTCGTGGCAAACGAGCGCGACATCGTGCATGATCCTTTCTTCGATGTTGAGGGGTAGCGGGCCTTCTTTGACGAAGAAGTATCCCAGCAGGGCGAGCACCACGAAAACGTTCGATCCGACCTGCGCAGGTCCACCCCAGCGCTCGGAGCCGGGCAGGCGACGAGCGAGCCCGAGGAGGAAGAGTCCACCGACGATTCCCGGCTTCCAGAGCTCGACGTCGTCCGCCACGAGATAGCGGCTGCGAAGCCCATGTGCGAGAAAGAGCCCGGTGACGGCGACGATCGCGGAAGCGAGGACCGTCCACTTCCAACTCGGCCTCTCGATGAGCCAGACGCGTTGCCCCCGAGCCGCGAGCACGCCGGCCAACGGAGCGAGCGCCACCAGGTGCCGCAGGTGTCCCCCGGACTGGAGCGAGCCCGACTGCCACGCGCTCCACGAGTAATAGACGAACATCACGACGAACGCGGTCGCGATCCAACGGACCTCGCTCTCCGCAAAAGCGCGCACCAGACCGAGGGCGGCAAAAAAGAACACGACCGGGCCGAGGACGAAGATCGTCCCGCGCGCGTAGTGCAGAAATCCCGGCGCCGCGATGACCCGTTCCCGGTCGACGAACACCTGATGGGCGAGATAGAGCGGATCGCCCCCGGTCATCCATCCCGCGAGATGCCAGAGGAGGATTCCGAGCGGCAGGATGAGGAGGGCCGACCAGGCGCGGCGGCGGAGATACCAAACGCTCCAGACGACCGACACGAGCAGAAGCTCGAGGCGAGCCAGAGGAAGAAGCGCGGCCCAGAGCGCGCTCTGCTTCCACTTTCCGGCCAGAGCCCGTTCGAGGCTCGCCACGAGCAGGAGCGCCGCCAGCGGCTCGGTGAGTACGGAAAACGAGAGCAACACGAAGAACGGCTGGAGGCCGGTCAGCAGCCCGGCCCAAAGCGGCTGCGGCTCGCCGAGACGGCGCGCGACTCCGATCGCGAGCCAGCAGGTGGCGGTCGCGACCAGCGCGGTGGTGACTTCGACCGTGCCGTACCCCAACTGCGACGGCAACGCGTACAAGAGCATCGCCGCAGGACGCGTCCAGAGTCCCAGAAGCTTTTCCGGCTGCTGGAAGAGGACCTGGGCACTGAAGAAGCGGCCGATGTCGTCGTCGGCGAACGTCCCCGGCGAGAGACGCGCGACGATCACGAACAGCACGAAGAGCGCCCCGCAGAGCAGGCCCTCGAGCCGGCGCTCCGACAGGAGCCGGGACGAACGCGCGAGCGGCGGCCCCGTGGAAGCCACGTCTGGGGGCATCGACGAAATGACGATCTCCTCCTCCGAAGTCCGTGAATCACGGCGGCACCGACCCGCCGCTCCGATCAGGGATGTCGACCTCTACCGCGACATGCGGAATGACTGCTCCAGGATAGGGAGCCCGCCCCCGGGAATCGAGGCGGCGTTTTTGTGCACCCCCGTGGTACTCTCCCGCAGGCCTCGCCCTCACGCGCGTGGCCCGTGCCATCGAACCGTGAACGGAGTGTTGCCTGCGTATGCGTCCTGCGTCCTCCCCGCCGAGACTTCTCGTCGCCAATCGTGGAGAAATCGCCTGCCGGATCATTCGCGGAGCCCGCGACGAAGGGTGGCACACCATCGCGGTCTATTCGGAAGTGGATCGAACGGCCCCGCACGTCATGATGGCCGACGAAGCCCATGGAGTGGGGGCCGCCCCGTCTCCGGAAAGCTATCTCAACGCGACGCGCATCCTGGACGTCGCCGCGCGGACCGGCGCCACCCACGTGCACCCGGGATACGGTTTCTTCTCCGAGAACGCCGAGTTCGCGCAGGCGGTGGTCGAGGCCGGGCTCTGCTGGATCGGTCCCCCGCCGCATGCCGTCCGTTCGATGGGGGACAAGGTCGCCGCGCGCACCGCCGCGGAAAAAGCGGGCGTGCCGCTCATTCCCGGCTCCCCCCCGCTCGGCAAGCCGGACGAGGCGATCGAGACCGCGGCCCGCATCGGGTATCCCGTGCTGATCAAGGCGGCGTTCGGCGGCGGCGGGAAGGGAATGCGCCTCTGCCACACTCCCGAAGAG
>JAGQHR010000209.1 GCA_020431745.1 Candidatus Eiseniibacteriota bacterium | reverse complement strand
GTCGTCCATGAACTGCCGTTCGTAGTCCGAGGCCAGGAGGAGCCGACGGTCGCCCACGACCGCGTCGGCGGCGAAGGTGAGACGTGCTGTTTTCTCGGACGCGATCGAGCTCGGTTCGGGAAGTCGATCGAGCGGATGGAAGGCCGGATCCGGCGGCTGCACCAAATGCAGGCGCCCATCGGTCGTGCGCACGGCCAACCCGCCGAGCGAGGGAGTCAGCGCGTAGAACCGCGCCTCGTCGTCGATTCCACCGGCCTCGTCGGGGTTCGCCCGTCGCCGGTCCTTCTTCGACAACGTCCGTCGCAACCGGCGCGGCTCGCGCGCCTCGATCCCATCCGAGAGCAACCAGATCCATCCCCCGGCCACTCCCAACAGGTCGACCGTACGGCTGTGCTCGCGTTCCGCGATCTTGGTTCGCGCGAGCCGTCCGCCTTCGTCTGCCCGCACCACGTTCAGGTGATTCTGGACCCGATCCTCGACACGCCCGGCCGGCCGGTATCGACCAGGGAACTCCCGCAGCGAGACGACCTCGGTTTCGGTCAGGAAGAGAATGCACGGGTGCCCGTCGACATCCACCTTCCAGACGTCGCCGACGAGATCCGGTCCACCGCGCGGAAGCTGCCCGAAGGTGAGGATGGCGGAGAGGAGCAAGAACGCCGCGAGCATGATGGCACCCGTGAGACGGCGCCTCTCTTGACTTCCGCCCGGGGCCTGTTGGCCGATGACGTTCCGATTCATGGCGCGCCTCGTTCCCCGGGCCGGATGACATGCATTGCGGGCAGACTCTACCATGGTCTGTCGAGCGTGTCCTGTCGCTCACGAGGGGTGCGTGGCCGGAGCCCCATCGGAGAGCAATGCATCGGATCGGGGGGGCACGCGGGTGCGGAAGCGCGGCGCTCCAGTCGCGGAGCGCGCTCGCGGATGTGGACGAGAAGTGGAGGAGAGTCGATGTCCGTTCGGATCGTGCGTCTGGGAAGCCTGCGGATGCAGGGGGAGGGGCTCCGCATCGGGACGGTGCGCCGTCCACCGCGCGGAGTCCCCAAGTCCGAGTTCGCGACCGGAGACTGGTACGACGTGTGGTTTCCGAATCTTTCGCCGCGTCCCGAGACGATCAAGATCGGACTGGGCGCCGGCACCGAGGCCGAGTGGACGCGTTTCGTGCGCCTCTATCGCAAGGAAATGGCGACCCCGGAGAACGCCCGCATTCTCGACTTGCTGGCCGCGCTCTCCCGGTCCACCGACTTCTCGGTCGGGTGCTATTGCGAAGACGAGTCGCGATGCCATCGGTCGATCCTGCGAGAGCTCCTGCGCGAGCGTGGAGCGGTGTTCGTGTGAGGCTCACCGGAAGCGCTGGCACTCCGCCGCCCGAGGACGGGATCGGCCGAGGAGCGTCCACTTCCGTGGAAGATCCGGTTCAGAGCGACACACGCAACCCGAACACACCCAACAGGGAGATCTGCGGGACCGGTCCGTAGCTCTCCGTCTTCGAGTTCCAGGCGTAGAGGAAGACGTTCTCGCGATCGTACAGATCCTGGACTTCGACGTAGGCCGACCAGGAACGCCCCCAAGCGCGGAAGTAGCGATCCGTCCGGACGTCCAGCCGGTGATAGGCCGGCCCGCGTAACGCGTACATGCGGGACGTGTCGTAGATGGCGCGATTCTGTCGGCGTGACTCCTCGTCGAGGACCGGTGTGTACGGCTTCCCGTCGGCGTAGCGGAAGCGCATCGAAGCCTCCCACGAACTCGTCTTGTATCCGAGGATGCAGGTGAACGCGTGGGGGATGTCGAACGCGCCCCGGCGTCGGATGCCGTCCGCAGCCGCGTGCTCCACGCGGGAGTAGGTGTATCCGAGCTGGCCGTAGACGCGGCGCGTGAGCTTCTTCTGCACGTGGAGCTCGACCCCCCGCGAGCGGCCGGTCCCCGCGCTCGTCATGGGAAAGAGCAGCCCGGAGACCCCATACAGATCGCCCGCGTTGGCGAGCGAGAGCGTGGGGTAGGGCACCGCCACCGGATAGTCGTCGTAGTCCTTGCGGTAGACTTCCACGGTCGCGCGCAGATCCGCGTGCGGAAGAATCGTCAGCCCCACCACGGTGTGGTCGGCGCGCATCGACCGCAGCGCACGGTTCTCGGGTGCGGCTGTCACATAGACGAGATCGGGCTCCTGGTGGTAGCGACCCCAGGCGGCGCTCAGCTCCGCGTTCGGTCGGGCTTGCCAGGAGATCGCGGCGCGCGGGCCGAACGTATCGACGTTCAGAACGTCGAAGCGATCCACGCGTCCTCCGATCGTTCCGCGCAGTTCCTCCTGAGGAAGCAGCGGGAAGTCGATCTCGGCGTAGGTCCCGTATCGCCAGGCGGTTCCTTCGGCGTGGTGCCGCACGGCATCGACCCGGGACGAATCTGCGCTGTATGGACTCTCGACGCCGACCGGCTGATCGAGCGCGTAGTCGAAGCGGGCTCGGTCTGCCGCCGCACCGGCGCGCACGTGCAGCTCCCGCAACTTCCAGTCGAGGCCGTATCGGACCGTCGTCGTGCCGGTGCGCGAGCGATCCCGGAAGATCGTCTCGCCATCGAGATCCAGATCCTCGACATCCGACTGGAAGCGAGCCTCGCTGTCCTGCACGGTCACGGTGCCGAAGCCGTGATCGCCGTGGATGTGCCGCCAGGTGATCCCGGTCGTCGATCGCGCCCCGGATTGCCGGGAGTCCTCTTTGGCGGGATCGTCGAGGTCGCGTGGATCGGCCCGGAAGTCGATCTCGTCCCGTCCTCCCAGAGAGAGCAGCTCGATCCGGTCGTTCGGAGCCGGCTCCCAGACGCTCTTGAGCAGCCAGCTCGTCGTCTGCGGCACGGTCGGGATGTCGAACGGTTCCTGCAGCAGATCGAAGTAGCTCTGTCGGACGGAAACGAGCCAGGAGCCGCGTCGGTCCGCCGGATCGCCGCCGGGGAGCGGACCTTCGAGAAGCGCGCTCGCCCCCGCGAGGTTGACGCCCAGCTCCGCGCGCGTCATGGTCCGCCCTCCCTCGCGCAACTTGACGTCCAGGACCGACGAAACACGATCGCCGTATTGCGGTGGGAACGCACCCGCAAGGAACAGCACGTTCTGCACCAGCTCGCTCCCGACCATCCCGAGTGCCCCCCCGCTCGATCCTTGGGACGCGAAGTGATTGAGGTAGGGGACCTCGAGTCCGTCGACCCGGATCAGGTTTTCGCTGGGGCTGCCACCGCGAGCGATGATGTCGTTTCGCTCGTCGTTGCCGATCGTGACCGCGGGCAAGGACTGGACGAGGCGACTCAGGTCTTCGATCGCCCCCGGTGCGCGGCGGATCTCGTCCTGGTCCAACGCGAAGGCCGTCGTCGTCACGCCTCCGGGACGGATGAAGTCGGCGTTGATGGTCACCTCGGGCTGCGCGAGCGGCGCCTCCGTCATCGCGACGGTAATCGAGGTCGTGCGTCCGGCACGGACGACGACATCGGATCGGACGACCGTTCGATAGCCGATCCGAGTAAGGGTCAGGGACCAGGTGCCGGTGGGCAGCGCGTCGAACGAGAACCGACCCTCTTCATCCGCGAACTCCATCCGCGAGAGTGCTGGGATCTGCACGGTCGTGAATCCGAGCGGCTTCTGACTGTCCTGCGCGACGGCCCGGCCCTCCAGCTGGCCGGTCTCCGCAGCGTCGCAGACCCCACCGAGCCATGCCCACGCCAGCGAAAGGGTCACGGCCCTGAGGAGGCGACCCATTCGCATGGGGGTGGATCCAGGGCCGTGGATGCGTTCGATCATCTCCGTATCTCCTCCAGTTGCGGTTCCGGCTCGGTCGCTGTGGGGCGGAACCGGATCTGTCGAATTACAACGTTCACAAGGTATACAGCGTTACCTGTCGCCTCGAAAAAACGGGACCTCGTTGGTCCCTCACACTGGCCAAAATGTTGTAAGTATGGACTTTATGTGGCTATCACATCGATTCCCCGCAGGGTGGTGTCGATGGTTTCTCGTCCGATCTCCAGCATCTCCTCACGCGTGTGGTCCATCGCTCCGATACCCAGGGCCACGACTCCGTGGACCGCCGACCAGAGCACGTGCCCCAGCAGGTCCACGTCCTTGATCCGCGACTCTCCGGAGGCGATCCATGCGTCCAGCACCGCGAACATCGATGCGACGAACCCCGTCGGCCGCTCCGGATGGGTACGATCGGGCACCCCGTGGAGTCCCCCGGGGATCGCGCCGGGTGCCTGCATGAACATCAGGTGATAGAGGATCGGGTTGTCGAGACCGAAAGTGACGTAGGCGATCCCGATGCGTCGGATCCGCTCCCGCGGTGTGGCGTCCCCGGCTGCGGCGCGCGCGAGATCGGTTTCGAAGCGCGCGAATCCGCTCTGCAGGACGGCTCCGATAAGCTCCTCCTTGTTCTCGAAGTACCGATAGATCGTCATTACCGAGTATCCGATCCGCTCGGCGAGACGGCGCATCGAGAAACCCGCATAGCCGTTCTGCAACAACAGCGAGGCGGCTTCGGTCACGATCGTTTCGCGCAGACTTTCCGTGTCGGCAGCCCTACGCCGTCGGCTGGATTCGCGAACTCGTTGCTCGAGTGTGGATTTGGCGCGCCCTGTCATGATCCGTCCTCTCGCGTAACAGTGTTACCTTAAGGCGGGTGCCGGAACCATGCAATGGGACTCTCCCTGGGCGGCTGGCTTTCCGATCGAGCCGGTGGCCCGACCGAGCCAGTCTCCCGAAGGGGCCGGTCTCCCGAACGAGCTGCTGGCCTACTCCCGAGGCGTGCCGAGCTGCCGAGTTCGTTCCCGCTCGAGTGGGTCGGGGCTCAGTCGGATTCCGAGTCGGTCTCCGTGACTTCGCGCCCCACGTTTCCCTCCAGCGCCGCCACCAGCTCCGACTTGTTCATCTCCGAGCGACCGTCGATGTCCGCTTCCCGGGCCTTGGCGTAGAGCTCGGCCCGACTCAGCTCATCCATGGAGAAGCCTACTCGTCTCAGCGCGTCCCAGAGCTGGGCCTTGCTCATCTCGGAGCGATTCTCGATGTCCCGCTCCTGGGCTTTCTCGTAGAGCTCCTGCCAGGTGAAATACTCCAACCGCGGGTCGTCCGCCGAAAGATCCGACTCCCGGATCGGTTCGGCCGAGACCGGTCTCGGTTCCGCGTCGTCTTCCGGAAGCATCGTCCGGATTCGCAAGTCCGCGCTCGGCGCGTCCCAGTCGAAGCAAAGGAGCAGGGAGTTGCGCACTCCCTGCCGTCGGGCTTCGAATCGCAAACCATAGTGCGATCCGTTGCGCAGCGTCAGATCA
The DNA here is from genome assembly GCA_020431745.1 of Candidatus Eiseniibacteriota bacterium. Classification (GTDB taxonomy): domain Bacteria; phylum Eisenbacteria; class RBG-16-71-46; order CAIMUX01; family CAIMUX01; genus JAGQHR01. The sequence goes on along the minus strand of JAGQHR010000209.1, from coordinate 980 downwards.
CGTCCGCTGTGGCGGACGTGGAGGCGCTGCTCGCGCAGTCCACGGGCGAGTCCATCGATGAGATCGACCAGATCCTCGCGGGACATGGACGATTTCACGGCGAGCTTTTCCTTGAGATTCCGTTTCTCGTTCCTGCTCATGGTTACTCCTCCTGCACGAATCCGGGGAAGAGTGCAGGCAGAACCGTGCCACGGAAATGCGGGATATCCGACTCGCGTGATCCGACAGGGTCTTGCGGAGTCGATTCGGTGCGGCGGGCACTCCCGCCACGAGGAGTTCCGTGTGGACGTGCAACCTGGCTGGCCGGTTCTACACCTGACGTCTGCACGCGGCGATCGGTGGCGACGCCGGGCGAATCAGCGCCGATCCGATCTTGCACAGTCAAGATGGAGGCGGTCCTGTAGTCTCGTATGAGGCGAGCCGGGGATCGTTCGCTCCGGGAGCTCGCAGGAGGTAGGCATGCCCGCGGATCATGGCACCGGCTATTCCGGAACGCCGCTCGCACGCAAGCTCGGCATCAAGGCGGGAGCCCGCCTGGTCGTGCTGGGAGAGCCACCGGAATACCGGCAGTGGCTGGAGCCTCTGCCCGCCGAAGTGGTTTTCGGAAAGCGCATCGGGAAGGGAGTCGACCTGGTGCATCTCTTCGTCACTGAGAAGAAGGTGCTAGAGACGCGCCTCCGGGATCTGCGCGAGCGTCTCGAACCCGCTGCGGTGGTCTGGGTCTCGTGGCCCAAGAAGAGCTCCAAGGTTCCGAGCACGGTGACCGAGGACACCGTGCGCGAGCTCGCCCTCCCCCTCGGTTTCGTGGACGTAAAGGTATGCGCCGTCGATCCGGCGTGGTCCGGATTGAAGCTGGTCGTGCGCAAGAGCCTGCGCTGAGGGGAGCGGGAAACGCGCCGCGTCATGAAGGAGCCAATGATGAACGACTCTGACCCTGGACGCTCTCACCTCATCCTCTTCGTCCGTGACCAGGACCGGAG
>JAGQHR010000020.1 GCA_020431745.1 Candidatus Eiseniibacteriota bacterium | reverse complement strand
TGGGATCCTGCTCGAGAACCTCACGTTCTGAAAGGGGTCGGCGGGCTTCCCGGGGAACCGCATGAAGGGTAGGTAGATCCGGCCAGTCGCGGGGACTTGGAGCGGGGAGCGGTTGCGCGTATCCTCTCGCTCCGTGCCCGGTCGAGTCGACGGGCACCTCCGTTTCCGCCGGAACGCTCCCGAAGGCACCGGTGGCGTGGGGGAGGACGGGAAAGGCAGGCCCGCTTCCGGGCCGGTCCGGAGGAGAGATTGATGTCGCTCGACATTCGCGATTCGATCCGCCGCATGCAGGAGGTGCATCCCCGCATCCGCTGGGATGTGCTCGAACCGGGGCAGGTGACCCGATTCCTGCGCAAGCTGGGTTACGAGAGCCTCTATGACCGCTGCAAGTACGACGTGATTTACTTCCAGGAAGAGGGACGGGAGAAAGCGCTCGTGGTGTGGGGACTCGTCGAATAGCCCACGATCTCGACGTCCCTCCATCCTCCCGAGTGCGCCCCTGCTCCCAACGCGCGAGCAGAGCCGGGCGCAAGGCTGCGCGCGCCGACTCTGCTCACGGAGGTTCCGCCCGTCTCCCTGCCTGCGATCGTTCCTAGCCGATGACTCCGCCCGGCGCCAGACGCTCTCCGCTGTCCTGGAACGGCGGTTCCGCGGTCACATCCGCACGCGGACCCGAGAAGGCGCGCCAGCCCGTCGCGTCGAAGTGAACCATGAAGTTCGCCGTCGATCCGCGGAAGAGCTGCACCGGAACTTCCCAGGTCTTGCCGGGGGGCAGAACCTTCGGCCCGGTGAGGATCATGAATCGGGCGTTGCCCTGATTCCGGTACACCTGATGCGGCAGCCACGGATAGTGGGCCTCGAGCAACCGCTCGTGCGGGAAGTCGTCCAGAGAGGACAGCACCACCGCCGGCGACCCGATCGTCACCGACCAGCCGACGTCCGGGAGATCACCCGGGACAGCGACGAGGAGCTGCACGTTGCGCGCTGCACTCCGACCCTCGTTGGTCACGCGCACATTGAACGACTCGGCGTTTGTAATTGTGCTGTATTGGAACCATGGCGACGCATTTCCGTCGGCATACCACTGCGCGGGATCGGTGGTGTCGATCGTGAGAACCGCGAAAAGCCTGGCCAGGAACGACTCATCGACATCCCCGGCCTGGGTCAGACCTCCGCTGTCGTCTTCGGGCACGACAAGTGCTTCTCGATCGCTCATGCACCCCGCGAGTGGGAGTGCGACGAACAGCGCCAGCATAGGCGCCAGCTTCCAGGGCGAAACCTTTCCGGTCATGTGGGCATCCTCCGCTCCCCCTGACATGGGGTGCGATGGGTCAAGCATCGTGCCCTTTGCAGCACGAGGTTTGCGATCGGCATTCCCCGCGAAAGGGAGCGTTGTCCGCCAACGAGTTGACGCGGTGAGGCCGCCGTTCCACGAGGATCGCCGTCACGTCGGTGGAAGGGGCCGCGAGGGCGAGGTCGATGCACCGCGCACGATTCGTCGTGCGCTCTGCAGTCGCGAGCCGCTCGTGCCGACCGTCCGCCATTCCCCGCTCCTCGGGTTTGCAGCCGATCGTCCGCTTCCGGACGGAACGCGTCCGACTCCGGACGTTCCGCAGATCGGGCTGATGTCGTAAATGGCATAATTGCAACGATTTATATGAATGGCACGCCGGCTGCTCGGGGACCGGCATGGACCGTGACCTCGACCCCCGCATCACCCGTCGTCAGAGGATTCGTCGCTGGTCGATCTCCCTGGCCGTCCTGTCGGGCCTGGCGGCGGTGTTGGTGTTCCTCCCCGGGTGGGTCGTTCCCACCGTTCCCCGATCCGATCTGCGCACCGCGATCGTGGAACGCGGACCGATCGAGGAGACCCTGACCGCGAGCGGGTTGGTCCTTCCCGAGCGCGAGGTCGTCGTCACCAGTCCCGTCGACTCGCGACTCGTCGAACGATTCCACGATCCCGGGGACACCGTCGCCTCCGGCGAGCCGATCGTGAGCCTGGATGTGGCGGATACGCGCCAGCGGCTCGAGACGCTCGACCGGCAGATCGCGCTCAAGGACAACGCCCGCCGGCAGGCTCGCCTGGATCTGGAAGGGCGCCTCTCGACCCTCGCGGGGCAGGTCGCGGTCAAGCGGCTCGAGCAGACATCCTTGCGGTATGCGGCGGCGCGGAACGACACCCTCGTTGCACTGGGGGTGATCGCCGCCGATGCCGCGCGGGAGACCCGCACCGATCTCGAGCGTTGCGGCATCGAGCTCGCCCAGCTCGAGGAGGCGGCGACCCAGGCCCGGAGTCAGGAAGCGCTCCAGCTCGAGTCGCTCGATCTGGAGCACGGGATCCTGCTCGGCGAGCGGGCGGAGGCGGAGCGAACCCTCCTGCGGAGTGCGGCCTCGAGCGGGGTCGGAGGCGTCGTCACCTGGGTGGTCGAGGATATCGGAGCGGCCGTCAGGCGGGGGGAGGAGCTGGCTCGCGTCGCCGACCTGTCCTCGTACAAGGTCGAGGCCACGCTTTCCGAGGTCTATGGACCGCGCCTCCGCACGGGCGAACCCGCTCGGCTGCGCTCGGGTAGCCTCGATCTTCGGGGACGCGTCGCCAAGATCCACCCCCAGGTCGACAACGGGGTGGTGCGCTTCGAAGTCGCGCTCGACGATCCGTCCCACCCGCAGCTTCGGCCCAACCTGCGCGTCGAGGTCTACGTCGTGACCGACCGCCGCGAGGACACGCTCACCGTCCAGCGGGGAAGCCTGCTCGTGCGCGAGGGCGCGTACGCGCTGTTCGAAGTCCGGGACCAGCGCGCGGTTCGCCGCGACGTGCGGCTCGGGATCACCAACCTCGATCGGTGCGAGATCCTCGGGGGACTCGACGCCGGCGACGAGGTCGTTCTGTCCGATCTCAGCGACTATGCCGACCGAAAGGAGATTCGCCTTCGATGAACGAGACGCTCGTGCTGGAGAATCGCAGCGCCCCCGTGCGCACCGGAACCGCCGTTCGCCTCACCGGCGTAGCCAAGGTCCACCGCACCGACCGGATCGAGACGGTCGCGCTCTCCGAGGTCCATCTGGAAGTCGGGGAGGGCGAGTTCCTCAGCGTGATGGGTCCCTCGGGCTCGGGAAAGAGCACGCTCTTGAACATCGTCGGGCTCCTCGACCGTCCTACCGAAGGAACGGTCGAGATCGCGGGGCAGGCCATGAACGGTCTCAGCGATCGGGAGCTGGCGCCCCTGCGGAATCGGGAGATCGGCTTCGTCTTCCAAACCTTCCACCTGATCCAGGATCTGAGAGTGCGCGACAACGTGGAAATCCCGCTGCTCTATCGCCGGCTGCCCCGGGGGGAGCGACGCGCGTTGGCCGAGGCCGCGCTCGAGCGCGTGGGATTGTCCGCCCGCATGGGACACTTTCCGGCCCAGCTTTCCGGAGGACAGCGTCAGCGGGTGGCGATCGCGCGCGCGATCGTGGGACGTCCCCGGATCCTGCTCGCGGATGAGCCCACGGGGAATCTCGACAGTCGTATGGGCGACGAGATCATCGCGATCCTGGAAGAGCTGAACCGGGAGGCGGGCACCACCATCGTGATGGTGACCCACGACGCGCGTTTGGCCGAGCGCACAAACCGCATCGTCCGTCTCTTCGACGGGCGTCAGGTGCAGTGAGGCGCGCATGTGGATCCACGTCTTCAAGATCGCGTACAAGGTGCTCCTGCGGCGCAAGTTCTTCACCTTCGTCAGCCTCTTCGGCACCGGCCTCACGATCCTGGTGTTGGTGGTGGTCGCGGCCATGCTCGATGACCTGCTCGCGCCGCGCGCTCCGGAGGTTCATCTGGACCGGACGCTCCAGGTCAGCCGGATGGCGATGCGGGGCGAGCAGCGCGAGTGGACGGGCAGTCCCGGGTTCGGATTCCTCGACCGGTATTGCCGCGACCTTCCGCATGTGACCACGATGTCGATCTTCACCGTTGGGCAGGACGTCGCCACCTTCGTGGCGGGCGAGAAGATCGTCTCCCAACTCCGTCGCACCGACGCCGCGTATTGGCGGATCCTCGACTTCGACTTCCTGGACGGGCGACCGTTCGGGGAGTCGGAAGTGACCGACGGTGCGCCGGTCGCCGTGCTCACTTCTTCGGCCGCGCGACGCATCTTCCGGGACCGCGATCCGGTCGGTGCGTCGTTCGATGCCGGGGGACAGACCCTGCGGGTGATCGGCGTCGTCCGGGACGTGCCGTTCTTTCGCAGCAGCGCCTACGCCGACATCTGGGCGCCCTACACCACGGCGGCGACGGAGGACTACCGCACCCGCCTGATGGGAGGGTTCCAGGCCCTGCTCCTCGTGGACTCGCGCGCGCGCTTCGACGAGATCCGGGCGGAGTTCGCGTCCCGACTTCCACACGTCGAGATGACCGATCCGGAACACTACGATCGGATGGACGGAGGACCTTGGACGCGCCTCGAGGAGGTCGCCTCCGAAGTCGCCGGCACTTCGGACGAGAGCGAACGGCCGCGGACGGGGTGGTTCCTCGGAGCGCTCGGGCTGCTCGCGCTGCTCTTCATGCTCCTGCCCGCCATCAATCTCGTCAACATGACGATGAGCCGCATCTTCGAGCGGGTTTCGGAGATCGGGGTGCGCAAGGCCTTCGGGGCGTCGACGGGGCAGCTGGTCGCACAGTTCGTGATGGAGAACGTGCTCCTCTCGGTGGTCGGGGGCCTCATCGGATTGGGGCTCGCGTTCTGGGTCCTCCATCTGATCAATGCCAGCGGCTGGATTCCGAACGCGGACCTGGTGGTCAACTATCGCGTCGTCAGCTACGGGCTTCTGCTCTCGATGTTCTTCGGGGTGCTTTCCGGCGCCTACCCCGCGTGGCGGATGGCGCGCTTGGATCCGGTTCAGTCGCTACGGGGAGGGGAACGATGATCGGGCACTACTGCCGGGTGGTCTGGAACCGGAAACGCGCGAATGCGCTCATCTTGATCGAAGTCCTGGTCAGCTTTCTCGTCCTGTGTGTCGTGTTCAGCATCGCGGTGCACTACGCCGAAAACTGGCGGCGACCGCTGGGCTTCCAATATCGCGACCTCTGGTCGGTGACCGTGCGGATTCCCGATCGGGGATCGGATCCGCTCGTCGAGGCGCGCAATCTGGAGACATCACGGGCTCTCCTCGCCGCACTCCGGGGCTCCCCCGAAGTCGAATCCGCAACCCCCGCGCCCAACGCGCCGTACTCGGGGAACGTGTCCCGGAGCGGGATCTACTTGGCGGATCGGAAGCTCGTGCAGTTCCTGTACACTCCCGTCGTCCCCGGGGCGATCGAGGTGTATCCGCTCGAGCTGGTCGCGGGACGTTGGCTCCAGCCGGGAGACGACGTACTGGACTACACCCCGATCGTGATCTCCCAGAACCTGGCGCGCCGGATCTTCGGCCGGGAGGATCCGCTGGGCCGACCCATCGAGGAGTTCGACGAGCAGGGCCAGCCGCGCCCGCGCCCGGAGGCGTGGCAGCAGCGCAAGGTGGTCGGAGTCGTGAAGGACTTTCGCAAGACCGGCGAGCTCTCGGATACGCCCTATGCCGCGTTCGTTCCCCAGAGCATGGCGGACGCGACACGCTCAGCGGCTCCTTGGAGCTATCTGGTTCGGCTGCGTCCCGGAACTTCCGGCGCCTTCGAGGAGTCGCTCCTCCGATCGTTGCGCTCCGTCGGGCCGACCTGGCAGTTCGAGATCAAGAGCGTCGCCCGCATGCGCGCCTCCTATCTCAAGGCGCGCCTCCTCCCGCTTCTGATCGGGGCCACCATCGCCGGCTTCCTCGTGCTCATGGTCGGGATGGGTCTGCTCGGCGTCCTCTGGCAGAACGTGTCCGGACGCACGCAGGAGATCGGTTTGCGCCGCGCGCTGGGTGCGACGCGGGAACAGGTCCGGGCGCAGATCCTGGGAGAGCTCGTCACGCTGACCCTTCTGGCGCTGGGCCTCGGAGTGGTGCTCTTCCTGCAGGTACCGTTGCTCGGGCTCGTTCCCTTCGTGGAGCCGCAGGTGTTCGGATTGGCGGCGCTGGCGGCCGTCGTGGCGATCCTCCCGTTCGTGCTCCTCTGTGGTCTCTATCCCGGATGGCTGGCGACCGCGGTCGATCCGGCGCGGGCGCTGCAGTACGAGTAGCGATCCCATGATCCTGATCGTCGACGACGACTACGCGGTCACCGCTTCGCTCGGACTGCTCTGCAAGCAGGCGGGATGGTCGACGACATCGGCCTCGACACCCGAGGAGGCGCTCGCCGCGCTGGCGCGACCGGGAGTGAGCCTGGTCCTGCAGGACATGAACTTCTCGCGCGAGACGAGCGGAGAAGAAGGGCTCGCGCTCCTGCGGCGCATCCGCGCGCAACATCCCCGAGTACCCGTCATCCTCATCACGGCGTGGGGCTCGATCCAGCTCGCGGTCGACGGCATGAAGGAGGGCGCGGCCGACTTCATCACCAAGCCCTGGCACAACGAACAGGTGCTGCAGTCCGTCCGCACGGCGCTGGGATTGGCGTCGCGTCGTCAGAGGAGGGCGTCGCACGAGTCGCTCGACCGATCCGCTCTGGAACGCGAGTACGATCTCACCGGGATCGAGGGCGAGCATCCCCGGTTCCTCGCCGCGCTCGAGCTCGCGCTCAACGTCGCGGGCACGGAAGCCTCGATCCTCGTGACCGGGGAGACCGGCACCGGCAAGGAGGTCATCGCCTCCGCGGTCCATCGCAACAGCTCCCGCGCGGGCGGCGCGTTCGTGAAGGTCAACCTGGCCGGGCTCCCGCCCGGTCTCTTCGAGAGCGAGCTGTTCGGGCACGTGCGCGGCGCCTTCACGGACGCGGCGCGCGACCGTCCCGGCCGGTTCGCCGCTGCGCAGGGTGGGACGATCCTCCTGGACGAGATCGGCGATCTCGATCTCTCCAGTCAGGTGAAGCTGCTGCGCGTACTCCAGGACCGGCAGTACGAGGTGCTGGGAACCGATCGCGCGGTTCCCCTCGAGAGCCGCGTCCTCGCCGCGACCAACGTGGATCTCGAGGACGCGATCCGGAACGGGAGCTTTCGGGAGGATCTCTACTACCGCATCAATCTCATCCGTGTGCACCTACCGCCGCTGTCCGAGCGGCTCTCCGACATTCCGCTCCTGGCCGAGCGTTTCCTCGAAGATGCGGCCCGTTCGTTCGCCCGGCCCGCGCGCTCGCTCGATCGCAGCGCCCAGGCGTGGCTGCGGGAACGGAGCTGGCCCGGGAACGTGCGTCAGCTCCAACACCTGCTCACGCGCGCCGTGCTCACGAGCTCGGGTGCCGTCCTCACCGACGAGGATCTTCGGCGCACCCAGGCCATGGATTTCGGTGCGGAGAAGGACGATCCACTGCCCGCGGTCGGCACCATGACGCTGCCCGAGATGGAACGCGCGATGATCTGCAAGGCGCTCGCGCATCACGGAGGCAATCTCAGCCGCGTCGCCGAGTCCCTGGGCATGAGCCGGCCCGCGCTCTACCGCCGGCTCGAGAAGCACGGGATCGAGGCGTGACGCAGCGCACGAAGCTGCTCCTCTATCTCGGAGCGGTCCACGCGCTGTTCCTGGGTTCGGCCTGGGTCTTCCTGCAGAGCCATCGCCTCTGGCTCCTCGCGGTCGAGCTGGGCTTCGCGGTCTCCTTCGCGATCGGTTGGCGCCTGGTGGACCGCTTCGCGCAGCCCGGGCGCGTCCTCGACACCGCGCTCGAGCTGCTGGAGGCCGAAGACTTCACCACGCGTTTTCGCGAGGCGCATCATCCGGAGGTCGATCGCCTGATCCGGCTCTACAACCGGATGGTGGATCATCTGCGGCAGGAACGGGTCGGCAATCAGGAGCAGGACTCGCTCCTGCGCCGGCTCATCGCGATCTCGCCTTCGGGAATCATCGCGCTCGACTACGACGGACGGGTGACGGACATCAACCCCGGGGCGTGCGCGATCCTCGGATGCACCGCCGAGGACGCGGTCGGCCGTCCGTGGCCGGAGGTGGCGGCGTCACTGCTGCCGGGCGGAGGTCTGCCCGAGGTCGGGGAGGATCGTCTCCTCACGCTCGCAGGGCGGCGCCGCGTTCGCTATCGCAAGCTCACGTTCCTCGACCGCGGCTTTCCGCGTTCGTTCCTGATCCTCGACGAGATGACCCGGGAGCTCCGCGAGATCGAGAAGGCTGCCTACGAGAAGCTCATCCGCACGATGTCGCACGAGGTCAACAACACGGGCGGCGCCGTGATCTCGATCCTGCACTCGTGTCTGGCCTACGCGCGCCATCTTCCGCCGGGGGACCGGGCCGACTTCGAAAGCGGGCTCGACGTCGCCACGTCGCGCACCCGCAATCTGGGTGACTTCATGAAGAGCTTTGCCGAGCTCGTGCGGTTACCGCCGCCGCGGCCCGAGCCGCACGACCTGGCGGCCCTCGTCGGAGGTGTCGTGCGATTGCTGGAGCCCGAGCGCGAGCGGCGTCGCATCCGCTGTCGCTGTTCGCTCGACCCCCGACTTTCCGCGGTCCGTGTCGATGCCGCCCAAATGGAACAGGTCCTGCTCAACGTGCTGCGCAACGCCTTCGAGGCGATCGACGCGGACGGAGAGGTCGCGATCGTCTCCGGTCCCACGGCCCACGGTGCCTATCTACTCATCGAGGATACCGGGGGCGGCATTCCGGCCGCAGTCGAGCCCGCGCTCTTCACGTCGTTCTTCACGACCAAGCCCGGGGGGCAGGGATTGGGACTGACGCTGATCCGGGAAATCCTCTCGGCCCACGGGTTCGGGTACCGCCTCGAGACGACGGTTCCCGGAAAGGCGGGCTTCCGCATCGACATTCCCCCCCGCGCGCTCGTCGCCGATCCGGCCGGCACGCCGGTCGACGCGCACGACCGGGAGCCGCGCGGCCCGGCGCCGGACGAGTCCCCGCGGATCGGATCTACAGCCCCAGCAGGTCTTCCGACATCCAGCGAAGCTGCTCCGCGAGGTACGGACTGAACCCCTGGTGGCGATAGCCGATCTTGCCGTCGGGTCCGATCACGAAGAGCGTCGGAATCGACCGCACGGAGTACGCCTCCGCGGTGTCGTTCGTGCCGAGGAGAACGGGCATGGGGAACTTGCCCTGGGTCCAGAAGGACTCGATGGAGCGTCCGCCGTCGCGCTCGAAGACGTTCACGCAGAAGACCTCGACGTTCTCCGGCTTGTTTTCGAAGTAGGTCTGGAGCACCGGCAGCGCCTTCCGGCACGGTCCGCACCAGGTCGCCCAGAAGTCGAGGATCACGACCTTGCCCCGGAGCTCGGAAAGCTTGACGGTGCCCCCTCCCTGGCGCGTCAGGGTGAAGTCGGGGGCCTCCAGGTCGATGCGTTCCGTACGCAGCTCCGCGCGGAGGGCCGGCTCGCTGGTGACGCGGTTGGCCCGCGCGCGCTCGACGAGCGGTGCGAGCTGTCCGGATTGTCGGAGCGACGCGAACGTGCCGTCGGACTCCAGGCTGATGGGATCGTCGAACCCGGCGGTGAGCGCGGCGTCGAGATCGGCCAGCGACCGCTCGCGTGCTCCCGTCGACATGGAGACGCGGGCGGCGGTGTAGAGGAGCGAAGACTGACCGGGGACGTCCGCTGCCAGCTCTTCGAGGAACGTCGCGGTCTCCTCTGCCCAAGTCTGGATCGACCCGGTCTTCTGCGCCGCCGACGCGCCTTCCTGCAGCGCCTGGAGCAGCGCCTGCCGCGGTCGTGGGCTCTCGGGTTCGATCTCGACTCCGCGGCGAAGCGCCAACAAGCGGGAGTCCTCGTCGCCCGTCCTCCGATAGACCTGCCCCAGCAGATAGAAGGTTCGATAGTTGCCGGGATCGAGCCGCGCCGCCTGGAGCAGTCGGGTGCGCGCCTGGTCCAACGCCGGCTCCTGCGCGGAGAGGTCGAGCCCGGCCTGCGCGACCAGCGCCGGGGCATAGTCGGGGTCGAGGGCCAGCGCACGCTGGAACGCCTTCGTCCCTTCCTCCGGCATGAGCGTCAGCCCGCGATAGTACGGAAAGCAGGCGTCGTCCGGGTGCGCGCGTTCGAGCGAGGCCAGGTCCCGCTCCAGCCTCGTCGTGTCCCCCTGGGCGATCGCAGCCTGGATGTAGAGCTCCATCATTTCGTTGGCCCGTGGGTCGCGCAGCGCTTCCTCGCGGGCCCTCCCGACGAACTCCGCGCTGACGTTGGGACCCTGCTTCCACCACTCGTTGAGGAGCGCGTCCTGGGTCTGGGTGCGCGAGGCCGGCCGGGCGGCGATCGCCGCGAGCTCCGCGTCGGCGGCGGCGCGCGAGGGCAGCGGCAGCGCACACAGCGCCGCCAAGGACCCGATCCCGATGAGGAGGGCGCGCCGATTCGTCCGCGCGGAGCGGTTCCCGTGACGGGAACGATGGACAGCGAACGAACGGGGGGCAGTGCAGGGTCGATCGGGCATGCGAGTCCTCCGAGGCGGCTCGTGGGGTGTCTCCGGTTCGATGCGGGCGGCCGCTGGACCGACCCTTCCAGGAGTGTGCCAGTCCTGGAAGGCGAACGTCCAGTTGGACGTCCCCTCCGGATGCGCGACCCCGTCCCGACGCCCGCCGTTCCTTGAGTGCGCCCTCAGGGCCTGCGGGTTCCGTCGGAAGTACGCTTTTTCCGCGCAGATGACGGCAGCGGGTGCGGTCGGGAGCGGCGCCTCCGACCGGATCGCGAGATTGGCAGGCCCGTTGCTGGACGCGAACCCCCGGGGCCCGTTCGAAAAGGTCGCATCTGCTCGGCGATGCAGGATCCCCGGCGCAACCCTTCGAAACGCAGGAGGTCCCCATGGCGCAGAACTCTTCGGTGACCGGTTCCGACCCGGCCGCGCGGCTCCGTTCCTGGCGAGAACAGGCCCTCGCCCTCGCGCGGGAACGAAAATGGCGCGAGGCGACCGCAATGCAGCGGGCTCTGGTCTCGGCGCACGATGGACGCGCGCCCAAGCAGGAGATGCGCGATCGGTATCGCCTTCTCCGTTGGCAGCTTTCGCTGGGCGCCTGGCGGGATGCGATCGAAGAGATCGAAGCCCTCTATCCGCGGCTGACGCGACGGCGGGCCGCCAGCGGTCCGGCCGCGGGTTGGCTCTTCCTCGCGCGCGCCGTGGCTCAATTCCAGATCGGCTGGGGACCGCGCTCGCGGCGTTCGCTCGCGATGGTCCTGCGGGTGGCCCGACGTGGAGACTCCGTTGCGCTCCTGCGCAGCGCTCTGGTGCTCGCGGTGGCCTTCGAGCAGCTCCGTCGCGGAGCGGCTGCGCGGACCGAGATGCTCGAGCGACGGCGACGTCGACTCGGTGGCGTGGGGGACGCGCGGTGCGACCTGGGAACCCGCCTTTTCGAATGCGACGACGAGAGCGTCTTTGTTCGCGAGATCCTGCAGGATCCCCAACGCGTGACTCTGTTGCGCCTCCCTCTTCCCCGCGCCGGGTTCGCCTGGTCCCGCCTGGTGGAGCTGGTGCTGGGGCCGCAACGCCTGAGGGAGTGGCTGCACGGCACCCCGGACGGGAGCGCGCCCGAGATTCTCGACGCCTGGCTCGCGCACAGCGAGGCCGATCCCACCGAGACCGTGCCGCCCTGGCTCGCACCGCGCCTCGCCCGCGAGCTGGAACGCGCCGCGTCCGAGTTGGACGCCGTCCGCCGACAGCGGATCTTCGAGGCGGTGGCGAATCTGTCGTCGCGGTTCACCGAGCCCTGGTCACGCGCGGAGCTCCTTGCGGCATCGTCCGACCTCTCGCTCTGGTGTGTAGAGGACGGCGGGGGGCCGCGGGCGGCCCGCCAGGTGGCGCGGGCGCGGGCGGAGCTCGGGCTCGCGGCGGGGTTGTTCCGTCAAATCGGCCTGGAGCGGCGTGCCCAGGAGTGCGAGGACCGCTGGCTCCGCCTGATTCGGACCTCCGAACCCTCCGCCGAGCCCAACGCGGCCGACGCAGCCGTATTGAGGCAGGTCGTGCCGGCGGGATCGACCCGCCGGGTGAGCCTCGAAACGATCCGCCGCCGGTCCGAAGCCGCGGGGTTCGTGACGGCGGACGTTCGCGTGCTGCGGGACCTTTCCCGCCTGATCCTGCTCGCTCCGAGCCCGCTCCCGGTGCTCATTCTCGGGGAGAGCGGGACGGGGAAGGAAGTCGTGGCACGTGCCATCCATCGGTGGAGCACCCGTCCCGGGGACTGCATCGCGATCCACTGCGGGGCGATCCCGCGGGACCTGCTCGAGAGTGAGCTCTTCGGACATGCGCGCGGTGCGTTCACGGGAGCGGCCGGCGAAAAGCCGGGTCTCGTCGAGGCCGCCGACGGGGGGACGCTCTTCCTCGACGAGATCGGGGAGATGGGGATGGATGCGCAGATGAAGATGCTGCGCGTGCTCGAGAGCGGTGAGGTCCGCCGCGTCGGGGACCTCAGGGCGCGCCGGGTCCTCGTCCGTCTCGTCGCCGCGACTCACCGGGATCTCGACGGTGCGGTGCGGGAGGGACGGTTCCGCCTGGATTTGCTGCACCGCATCCGGGGTATCACGATCACGCTGCCTCCGCTCCGCGAGCGGCGGGGAGACATCCCGCGCCTCATCGAGCGATTCCTCTTCGAAGTACGCGCGCAGGGCGCAGTGCAGATCTCGGACGGTGCGCTCGCCAAGCTCTTGGGATACCCGTGGCCGGGAAACGTCCGCGAGCTGCGCGCGACGACGCTCCGCGCGGCGTATTTCGCGCAGGCGCTCGGTGAGAGTCGCATCGGTCCGGAGCTGATCGACTTTCCGGGAGAGGAGTCGCAATGGGAAGCCCACGAGCTTCCCGGGCCGACGATTCCGGCGACGGACGCGGTTTCGGTCGAAGACGTCGCACGGACGGGGCTCGATACCGTGCTGGAACGGTTGGAACGACGGCTCATCCTGCAGGCTCTCGAAGAGAACGGTTGGAATCGCACGCGCACCGCCGAACGGCTGGGAGGGCTTTCGCGCACGACACTGCTCAGCAAGATGAAACGGCTCGGCATCGAGGCCGCCCCCTCGGCCTGACCTCTTGGCTTGGCGCGGCGCCGTGCATCGCGCAGAATCCCCACGCGCTCGTCCGGGAATCTCCGGAGGGCACCCGCCGTGTGCGGGGAGTCGGGCCGGGGATCCGTCGCGATGAAAGCGGCGCATCGCGCAGTCGAAGGAGGATCGGGTGGTGAGGACGGAGTCGGAGGGCCGGGAGACGACGGATGGGACCACGGTTCCGGGACAGGACGCGCCCGCGTCCCGTCTGGCCGTGCGCGGCGTGCTGGGCGGGGCCTTGATGGGATTGGCGAACCTGGTTCCCGGAATCAGCGGGGGCACCATGTTGCTGGCGGCGGGCGTCTATCCCGCGTTCATCAACGCGATCGCCGAAGTTTCGACGCTCAAGTTTCGTCCCCGGTCGCTTCTGGTGCTCGCGACGGTGGTTCTCACGGGCACGCTCGCGGTCGTGCTCTGCGCCGGCGTGGTCAAGAATCTCGTCCTCGACCATCGCTGGATCATGTACAGCGCGTTCATCGGTCTCACCCTGGGCGGCGTGCCGGTGGTCTGGAAGCTGGCCCGGCCCGCGTCCGGTGGGCTTTGGGTCGGGGCGCTCGTGGGATTCGCCGGCATGGTGGCGTTGGCGCTGGCACAGGCTGCGGGCACCGGCGCCGCGAGCGGCGGTGCGGGCAGCCCGGTGGGACACGGTCTCGCGGGATTGGCCGGTGCGAGCGCGATGATCCTTCCGGGAGTGAGTGGCGGCTATCTGCTTCTCGTGCTCGGCGAGTACCTGCCCATTCTCGCCGCGATCGATCGGTTCAAGATGGCGCTCGAAGTGCGCGATGTCGCCGCGGCCATGGATCCCGCCCTCCACGTGCTGGTCCCGGTCGCGATCGGGGTCGTCGTCGGCGTCGTCGCGGTGAGCAGCCTGCTGCGCTGGCTCCTGCGACGGTTCGAGAAGCCCACGCTGGGCGTGCTCCTGGGATTGCTCGTCGGCGCGGTGGTCGGCCTGTGGCCGTTCCAGCAGACGGTCGAGCCGGTGTTGGGGGAGACCGTGATCAAGGGGCAGGTCGTGACGGCGGAGAATCTGATGGAGTTCGAGATCGAAGACTACCCAACCGCCTACTTCACGCCCCGACCGGTGCACTGGGTGGGGGCGATCGGATACGTGATCCTCGGCGCGCTCGTCACCGCGGGGGTGGCCCGCCTCGGGTCCGACGACGCGAAGGCCAGGTAGCCGGCTTCTCTGGCGCGAGCCTGCTTCCAAACGTCACCGTGCCCTCGCGGCCCGGCACCCGCGTCGCCGGCGGTGTCACGTTCCTCGAGCGACACGGTACTTTTTCCTGCTTGTACCGGCCCGGCCGGATCGTTACGTTACCGAAACTTCGTTCGCTCTGTAGAGAGAACACGACCGGAACGAGCATTCGATCGGCAAAGGGATTTGATAGGGTGGTGGGTTCCTGTTACAGTTATTCCTGTATACCGGTGGTCCCCCCCCAAGTCTTACGGCTCATCGCGGAATCGCGACGGAAACACGCGGATCG
>JAGQHR010000208.1 GCA_020431745.1 Candidatus Eiseniibacteriota bacterium | reverse complement strand
TGCACGGCAGTGTCCCTTGAGGCCGCGAGCGTTCCCGCGTCGCGATGGCGTTCGAGCACGCGATCGATCACATCGATCCAGGGGGCGGTCGCCGGTAGCACGTTTCGTTCGTGCAAGGTCCGCAGGTGCTCCTTGGTCCGCGGGGCGCGCATCGCCAGATCCATGCGCCCGATCAGATCGCCCGGCGCACCCCACGACCGGGCTTCCTCACCGGTCACATCGTGCAGTGCACGGAGGAAGTGCCCCAACGGCCCGGCCAGCGCGCTCCGAGCCGCATCGTCCAACCGCAACGAATCCGCGGTTACTCCGTTCAGCCAGTCGTAGCCGGCGAACGGGTGGGGATACGGCTCGGTCGGCTTCCCGAAAAATCGGGGCGCACTGATCGGAAGCGGTAAGCGACGTTCCAGGCGAGGTGTAACCGCCAGCTCATGCCGGAGGCACTCCACTGCCAGCCGGCGTCTGGGAAAGCGGAACACCCACCGGTCATTCACCCGATAGACGAGATTGTCCCAGCCTTCACCCGCGAGCGACAGACGGATCGGGGCGAGCTGGGGAAACTGCGACGCGATGAGCGCGCGGGCGAGCTCCGGCGGGACGGGATGTTCGTCCTGGTACACCGCGCTAGTCGAAGGTCCAGTTGACGATGGGGAGGACCGGGAACTTCTCCTTGTCCTGGATCACGTTGACGAGCCCGATCTGGAGGCCGTGCATGGAGTGAGTGACGTTGACGAGGCCGAGTTGAAGCCCCTCCATGCGTGCCGTGTAGTTGACGAGGCCGAGCTGCAGCCCCTCCATGCGCTCCGTGTAGTTGACGACTCCGTACTGGAGGCCGCTGAAGGAGTTCGATTGATTGTAGATCGCGGTCATCAGGCCCTGACCGCGCCCCTCGTTCAGGTTGATCCAGTTGTCCTGCCAGCCGACGAACTCGCCGTCCACCATCCCGATGACACCCCACTGGATTCCGGTGAAGTCGCCGGTGACCCGGTTGATCAGGCCGAGATCGACTCCCTTGACTTCACGGTTGGAGCCATAGATCAGGTTGAGACGGAGCCCGTGGATCGCCTCGTCCCGGGAGAAGATCTGCACCGGATCGACAAGCGCGATCTGGATCGGTTTTGCGGCCAGGACCGCCGGGGCGGATGCTCCCAGCAACAAGACCGTCGTGAACATCGAGCGAGCGAAACGTTTCATCGGCTTCCTCCGGCGGAGATAGTGTCCGATCCATCGGGACGGCAATGTCTGCCACCGTGCGGCAGCGTAGCACTCGTGGCGCGATCCCTGGTAGCCTCCGCAGGATCGGTCGGACTCGAGGTTCGGTCGGACTCGAGATCGGTCCGACTCGAGGGTGGGAGTGGGGCGAAACGGGGGCGGAACCTGACGCCAGCGCGTCCGGGCGTCAGCGCGTCCGGACGGCAGATCCTACCCGCCGGGCTCCAGAACTCGCCCGATTCGGTCGAGAACAACAGTCGGAGGGGCGGGCGCGGGTCGTGTCCGACCAGCCTCCGATGGACGAGGTCCAGCTAGAGGTGAAATCCGTGTCGAAGCGCATCTATCTATCTCCTCCGCACATGAGCGGTCTCGAGCAGGAGTTCGTCAGTCAGGCGTTCGAGACCAACTGGGTCGCGCCCCTCGGCCCGCACGTCGACGCGTTCGAAGCCGACTTCGCGAGCTACGTGGGTACGAAGCACGCCGCGGCGCTCTCCTCGGGAACGGCGGGGCTCCATCTGGCGCTGATCCTGGCGGGCGTGGAGCCGGGCGACGAAGTGATCGTCTCTTCGCTGACCTTCGTCGCCAGCGTGAATCCAATCCGATACGTCGGCGCAACCCCGGTCCTGATCGACTCCGAGAGGGATTCGTGGAACATCGACCCGTCCCTGGCCGCGGAAGCGATTCAGGACCGGATCCGGAAGAACGGTCGCCCACCGAAGGCCTTCGTGCTCGTTCATCTCTACGGACAGAGCGCCGATGTCGCCCCGATCCAGAAGCTTTGTGAGGAACACGGGATCATCCTTCTGGAAGATGCCGCCGAGGCGCTGGGCTCGACCTATCACGAGAAGGCACCCGGCACCTTCGGCAAGCTCGGAATCTTCTCGTTCAACGGGAACAAGATCATCACGACGTCGGGCGGCGGGATGCTGGTGTCCGACGATGGAGATCTGATCGCGCACGCCCGCAAGCTCTCGACCCAGGCCCGCGATACCGCGCCGCACTACCAGCACACCGAAGTGGGATTCAACTACCGGATGAGCAACATCTGCGCGGGCATCGGCCGGGGGCAGCTGGCCGTCCTTCCCGAACGGATCCAGGCCCGGCGCGCGAATTTCTCCTTCTACCGGACGCAGCTCCGCGAGATTCCGGGGATCGACTTCCAGCCGGAGGCGTCATGGGGCCGGCACACGCGCTGGCTCTCCTGCATCCTTCTGTCCGATGCGTTCGGGGCGACGCGGGAAGATCTGCGTGTCGCGTTCGAGAAGGAAAACATCGAGGCACGGCCGCTGTGGAAGCCGATGCACCTGCAGCCCCTGTATGAAGAGTGTGCGATGTATGGCGGAGCCGTCGCGGACGATCTCTTCGCGCGAGGGCTGTGTCTTCCTTCCGGGAGCAGTCTCTCCGACGAAGATCGGGAGCGGATCGTCGGGATCGTCCGCAACGTGGCGGGCACCGGTCGCTGATCGGCCCCGCTCGTTCGCATACGCCGGCCGCTGATCGCAGCGGCCCTTGCTCGTTCGCACCCGACCGTCCGCGGACCGCAACAGCCCTCGCTCGTTCGCACCCGACCCTCCGCGGATCGACCACGCCCGCACGTCCCGCGCGGGTCGACCCGCGCCCGCCCGACGGGAGCGCAAACCCCGATCCTCGCGACGCAACCGCGTGAGGCAACAGCCCGGTAACGGCCGGGCGCGCGACTACGGGGGGTCCACTATTTCCTGGGGTGCGGGAACGCTTATCCTGAGAGCATGCCGCATTGCCACCTGTCTCGGCTCGAGAGGAGGTGACCCATGGCCTTCGAAGCGTTGAAGGACGGCACCCACGTCCAGCTGCGCGAACCGCATGTCCAGGATGTCGAACGCATCCGTGATTTCTTCCTGTCGCTCCCCGCGGAGGATCGGCGCTATCTCCGTTTCGATCTGACGCGGGAAGACGCGATCCGATCCCTGATCCGACAAGCCGAAGAAGGGCCGGCTTATCGCGTGCTCGCCCTCATGGACGACAAGGTCGTCGGACACGGTGTGCTCGACACCCTTCCCGATAGCTGGCAGCGTCACATCGGCGAGATCCGCGTGGTGGTGGCCCGCGAGCAGCGTGGAAAGTGGCTGGGTGCGCACCTGATCGGGCATCTGGTGCGGAAGGCGGAAGCGCGCGGGCTCCAGAAGGCGGTCGTGCGCCTGGCCGATCCGCAGATCGGGGGGCGCAAGATCTGTGACCGACTGGGGTTCGCGGTGGACGGCGTCCTCCCCGGCTACTTCATGGATCTGGACGGACAGGCGCATGCGTTGGTGGTGATGAGCTGTCCGTTGGATCAGGTGAGCGTGTCGCTACACGACTTCTATGCCGCCGATGACTGGCCGGATGGTTGAGGAGCGGCGGACAGTTCACGATTGAGGCACGACCGACGGGGACGGTGATCGATCGGCAGCGCGGATCGGCCGCGGATCGGCAGGATCCGGAAGACCCCCGCCGTGATCGATGTACGCCGTCAGCAACTCGGTGGGGCGGTGGCTGGAAACAGGCCGCAGCAGGTGCGGTCTTTCAGCACCCGGCAAGCCCGGACTGTTCACGAACGATCGTCGTAGTTCGGGCTAGAGTTGGTGACGACGGATCTTGCCTTCGACGGTGTAGATCACGTCTTCGGCGATATTGGTCGCGTGGTCGGCGATCCGTTCGAGGTGCCGGGCGATCGTGAGCACCGGAATCAGGAAGCGGGCATCGCGGGGATTGTGGTCGATCCCTTCGTAGACCCGGCGGTAGACGTCCCGGTGCAAGGCATCGATTTCCGCATCCGATCGGTGAACCTTGCGGGCGAGATCGGCGTCGAGGTTGACGAGGGCATCGAGGCTGCCCTTGACCATCTGCTGGACCTTGTCCGCCATCCCCTGGAAGTCGTAGGGCATTTCCCGGGGCACTTCCGCAGCCAGGGCCTCCGCCCGCTGCGCGATGTTGACGGCGAGATCACCGATCCGCTCGAGGTCGTTGTTGAGTTTGAGAACGGCGACGATGAAGCGAAGATCGCTGGCCACCGGCTGGTAGAGCGCGAGGATCTGCAGGCAGTCCTCTTCGATGTCGACTTCCATCGCGTCGATGTCCCCATCCCCGTCGATCACCTCTTTGGCGAGCTCCGGGTTGCGTTGGGTGACCGAGAGCACCGCCTTGCGCAGGCTGTTCTCGACCATGGCGCCGAGCTCGAGGATGCGTCCCTTGAGCTGACTCACTTCGCGATGTAGATGGGTTTCCATGACTTCCTCGGGGCCACGACGTCCTTGTGCAGCCCAAATCAACCGAACCGTCCTGTGATGTAGTCTTCGGTCAGCTGCTGGGACGGGTTAGTAAAAATCGTCTGGGTTTGGTCATATTCGACCACACGACCGAGCCAAAGGAATGCAGTGTAATCGCTTACGCGCGCAGCTTGCTGCATGTTGTGCGTGACGATCACGATCGTGAAGTCGTGTTTCAGCTCCTCGATCAGCTCCTCGACCTTCGAGGTTGCAATAGGATCGAGCGCCGAGCAAGGCTCGTCCATGAGAACGATCTCCGGCTCCACCGCGATCGCGCGCGCGATGCAAAGCCGTTGCTGCTGTCCTCCCGACAAATCGAGCGCGCTCCGATCGAGCCGATCCTTGACCTCATCCCAGAGCCCGACGCGCTGCAGGCTCCGCACCACGATGTCGTGGAGCTCGCTCTTGCGGGTTCGGCCCTCGACCTGCAGTCCGTAGGCGACGTTCTCGAAGATCGATTTGGGAAAAGGATTCGATTTCTGGAAGACCATCCCGATGCGGCGCCGCAGCATGTTGACGTCGATATCGGGGTCGAAGACGTTCTTGCCGTCCAGCAGGACCGACCCGGTGATCCGGACGTTGTCGACCAGGTCGTTCATCCGATTGAAGGATCGCAGGAGGGTGCTCTTCCCGCAGCCGCTGGGCCCGATGAACGCGGTCACCCGGTGCTCCGGAATGACCAGCGTGATCTGGTGCAGGGCCTGCATCGTCCCGTACCAGAGGTCGAGCCCCTGCACGTCGAGCGCGGCGGGCTCGTCGATGTCGATGATCGAGGGGACGAGACCCTTGGCGAGCTCCGAAGGGTTGCTCACCCTTCTCGGTGGCGCGGCGCGCTCACCGCTCGGATCTGACATCGACGGTTCGATCGGGCCCTCCGGCTTCTTCGGGATCTCCCCAGCTCCGGCACCGGGGCCGAACTTGGGAAGCAACGTCTTCGGCTTGACCTTCTCCGGTGACTGAACTCCGGACTCCATGCGGTGTCCTTCCTTCGCGAACGCGATCTAGAACGAAGCCGAGCGGTACCGCGACCACAACCGGTTTCGCACCCACATCGCGGTTAGATTCAACAGGACCACGATCGCTACCAGCAAGAGCGTAGTCATGTAGACCATGGGTTTTGCAGCTTCGACGTTGGGGCTCTGGAATCCCAGGTCGTAGATGTGGAATCCCAGGTGCATGAACTTCCGCTCGAGGTGGAGGAATGGCGACAAATCGTCTACCGGCAATAGATTAGCGGTCTTGACCGCGCCGGTGAGCATGAGCGGGGCGACTTCCCCCGCGGCGCGTGAGACGGCCAGGATGACACCGGTGAGGATCCCGGGGGAGGCCGCGGGAAGCACCACGCGCCAAGTCGTCTCCCACTTCGTCGCGCCGAGCGCGAGGGATCCTTCCCGGACGGCGCGCGGAACGGAGGCCAGTCCTTCTTCCGTCGCGACGATCACGACCGGCACGGTGAGCAACGCCAGTGTGAGCGCGGACCAGAGGATGCCGCCCGTTCCGAAGGTCGGGGTCGGAAGCTTGTCTGCGTAGAAGGCAGCGTCGATCGCGCCTCCCATCGTGTAGACGAAGAACCCCAGCCCGAAGATGCCGAAGACGATGCTCGGCACGCCGGCCAAGTTGTTGACCGCGATCCGGACCGCGCGGACGAGGCGGCCCTGCTTGGCGTACTCCCGCAGGTAGAGGCCGGCCACGACGCCGAGTGGCACCACCGCGATGGTCATGAGCAGCGTCATGAGGACGGTTCCGAAGATCGCCGGCAGGATACCGCCCTCCAGATTCGCTTCG
>JAGQHR010000207.1 GCA_020431745.1 Candidatus Eiseniibacteriota bacterium | reverse complement strand
GACGGGTCTTCGAGCGTGTTGCGCCGAAGGCGGCACCCGAAGCGGTGCCACTGTCCGGAAGAGATCCCGAATCTCAGCGCGTATAGCCGAGGCTGCGCAGAAGCTCCCGCGTCTGGGGATCGATCGGCACGGTGGGACCGGCGTTCGGCGATCGGTCGGCCAGCACACGACGGAGCCAGTCCCCGACCAACGTCCGCGCCGAGTCGAGCGTGGACGGCTCCAAAGCCCGCAGATCGTGCAGCTCCAGCGAGTCCGCCGCGACGTCGTACAGCTCTTCGCGCAATGGCTCGGTGTGATGCAGCCCGTGCACGTAGTAGGAGAACGTCCGCGTCCGTACCCCGTAGATCCCATCCAGCTGATTGCCCATGTACGCCGGCCGCTCGTCCCAGGGCTCACCCTCCAGCAGCGGGAGCAGCGATCGTCCTTGGAACGCGGGCGGAATCTCGAGGCCGCTCAGCGCGAGAAGCGTCGGCGCAAGATCGACGGTCTCCACGAGCGTGTCACAGGATTGCCCTCTACCGATCCGGGCCGGGTATCGCAGCAAAAGAGGAACGCGCAGGGTCTCCCGGTGGTCCTGATGATGTCCGAAGCGACCATGCTCCAGGAACTCCTCCCCGTGATCGGAGGTCACGAGCAGGATCGTGGAGTCGTGCAGTCCGCGTTCGGAAAGGAACGCATCGAGACGGCCGAGCTGCCCGTCGACGAAACGGAGACTGGACGCGTACAACCCCCGCAGCAGCGCGATGTCCTGCGGGGACAGCAGGGAATCGAGAGGAACCTCGTTGTCGAGGGCGCGATTGATCGCGCGCAGGTACCGCGCTCCGCTCAACCCGTGCCGTACGAATCGATCCCGGGGGGAGTCGGTCGGCAGCCCGAGCTCGGCCAACTCCTCCGAATGCTGCTGATACGGGAGACGGTGGATCGGCCAGCGGGATCCCCAACTCGCATGCGCGTCGTAGATGTGCAGAAAGAGGAAGAAGGGACGCCCCGGTTCCGGACGGCCCCGGTCGGGGGGCGCCCGCTGTTCCAGCCACGCGATCGCCGCATCGACGATCTCGTCGGAATGACCCTGTTCGAAGAACAAGCGCACATCGGCTCGGGCTCGGAAAGGCAGGAAAGCCTGGCTCGCCCCTTCGACTTCCGGATAGTGCACGTAGTCGTCGAAGCCCCGGTCGAAGCCGCGGCTCGCACCGACGAAGCTGCGCCGGTCCCCGTCGACGATCCCGAGGGTTCGGTATCCCGCGTCCGCGAACTCTTCTGCGACGGTCCGAATGTCCTCGGCCAATCGGCTGTCGAGATCCTCCACGCCATGCGTCGGCGGATAGAGCGAAGTCAGCATCGTGGCGTGCGACGGAAGCGTCCAGTTCTCCTGCGCGTAGGCGTTCGTGAAACGGATTCCGTCGCGCGCCACGCGATCCAGCTCGGGAGTCGTCGGTGCGTCATGGCCATAGCACGAGAGGTAGTCGGCCCGGGCGGTGTCGATCGACACGAGAATCACGTTCGGACTCCCCGGTGCCGGAACCCGCGCCGGTCCGTCCTCCCGAACCGGTCGCAGTAGGATCCCGACAGCGACTGCGGCGAGCGTGAGCAAGGGCACCGGCCCCGACAGGACGCGCCGCAGGGGCGTGGGCAGGATGCGTGGCACGCCCGCGGCCAGGATCCACGCCGAAGCGAGCGCCGCCGCCGCCGTACCGGCGAAGAGAGCGAGGGCCCGGGGTGCGAAGGGTGAGTCGATGTGGTGGCGTCCGACGTGGTCCCCCATCGCGAGCAGGATCAAGGTCGTCCATGCGAGCTGCGCGGCCCGCCGGGGCGCTTCGTCACGAAATCTGCGCGCCACCATCGCGAAGGCGCCGATCTCGAGCAGCGCCAGCAGGCCGTATCCGAGGAGACCGAGCCCGGCGGCCCGCTGCAGGTCCCGGGTGTCGACGATCTGGAAGTGTCCGCGGAGAGAAAGCCGCACCAGCTCGACCGCGAAGCAGAGCGCGGGCACCGAGAGGAGCGGCCACAGCCAGCGCCGGATCGGGAGGGGGTGCTTCTTGTCGATCGTCGGACTCAGGCCGAGCTACTCCGGCACGATCCGCCCGAAGAACCACGAACGATGGGCCGGGATGGCCTAGCAGGCGACGATCGCCACGTTTTCGTCCGTCTCGAGATCTCCGGCCGTTCGCAGACGGATGATACCCGCGAGCGCCGCACAGCCAAGCGGGGAAACCGGGGCCGAATCGATCGAATCGAGCAGCTCCCGAGCCAGGGAGAGCTGATCGTCGGTCACCGAGATCGAGAAGCCGCCGCTCTCGAGCATCCCCCGCACGAGGCCGAACCAGTCCGCTGGTTCCCGAACGAGCGACGCCGCGTCGGGATCGGCCGGACGCTCGATCACCTGAGCACGCAACCCCTGCTCGACGGCGGTTCGCACGCGATCGTCCGCTGCGCGTTGCAGCCCCGCCTGCAGGGAGTCGGCGATCTGTTGTCGCACTCTCGGAAAGGACTGGGCCGCTTCCCAGATCCGCTGGCTCGCGAGATCCGCATGCACCTGCGAAAGGATCCGCAGACTCACCTGATCGAACGTTGCGCTCAGAGGTCCCCCCGCTGGTTCCACCAAGTGCAGACGGGGCAGGCGAGGCAGCGCTCCCAATCGATACGCCTCGCGCAATCCGTGCACGAGGCCGCTCGCGACGAGGCCGTCGCCGACTCCGACGAAGACCCGATGGAGATCCACTCCGTCGCGCAGGCGGTCCGCGGCCAGCTCCCAGCCCAGCGAGGCACCCGCGTCGAAGACGAATCCGTTGCACGCGTCCGGCGGCTCGTCCGCCACCTCGATCGCCAGTGCGAGCCAGCGCGAGAGGAAGGCGCGACCGATGCACCAGCCTTGCCGACGCCGGATCGTTGCGGACTCGTCCGTCTCCGACTTGCATCGGAGCGATCCCGACTCGATCCCGAACACCTCTTCCAGAATCTCGAGGCGGGACCACCGGAGCGATCGCAGGGGAGGCAGGAATTCGACCGCACGCTCGATCTCCTCCACACACTCGGCATCCGTCGCTCCCGCCTCCCGGGCGAGATGACACGCGTGAAGCAGGCCGCGAAAGCGGAGGAAAGGCTGAGCCGGGCCCATTTCCGGAAACCGCAGCCGGCCCGCATCCACTTCCCGCAGCAGGGGGTGGGGACCGCGCGGGCACCGGGGTACATCGCCGCCGGCGGCCGTCACGACGGTCCCGCAGGGGACGCAAACGTAGTAGGACGGAGGAAGCATAATCCTCTGTTGGGCAATACTCTACGGTATCCTGTCCGCCGCCGGTGGGACGCGTTCGACCGCAGTCTTCCGATAGAGTTTCGACGCTCACGGCACGTCCTGTGAGACAATCTCCCGGGAAACTTGGAGGATCCGAACGCCCGGCGTCGGCAGACAGCTCACCCGACGACCCCGAATCGCACCCTGGGCCCGACCACGGAGGCACCGCGCAATGAGCATCGATCGCCCGTCCGTCCCTTCCCCGATCCAAAATCGACTCGCCCTCGTCACCGACGATTCTCGGCCATCTCGACCGTTCTTCCGGGGCATTCGCGGCGGACTGCTCGTCGCGTTGGGGTGTCTCCTCGCGGCAAGTTCCGGAAGCGCGGCGGACGCTCCCGGATTTTCGGTTCGCGCTCGGAATCTCGCGGCCACGGCTCGCACCTTGGCGGCACCGACGCCGATGACCGGGAAATACTGGATCTATCTGACCGACAAGGAAGTCTTCGATTCGCAGACCTGTGCGCGGCAGCTGGATCAGCTGGGCGCGACGGTGGACGCCCACGCCGCGACGCGGCGCGCCAAGTCGATGCCGGACCGGATCGTCGATTTCCACGATCTGCCCGTCGCGAGTTCCTACGTCGAGCAGCTGCACCAACTCGGACTCGACGTCGTGCACGAGAGCCGCTGGTTGAACGCGGTCAGTGTGCGCGCGACGCGCGCCCAGTTGGCCGCAGTCGCCGTGCTTCCCTTCGTCTCCGAGATCGCGCCCGTGCTCGGAACGCGCCGACACGGAGAACCGGACGGAATCATCGAGAGATTCTCCCCCGACGCCGGCAGGCGCGATAGCGAGCCGGCGGCCCCGGGTGATCCCTTCGACTACGGCCCGTCGCGCGCCCAGCTCGAACAGATCAACGTCATCGCGGCCCATCAGGCCGGGCTCAGCGGCGCCGGCGTGATCGTCGGCGTCTTCGACACCGGCTTCGAGCACGACCATCCCGCATTCAGCCAGATCGTCTCCGAGGGACGCCTCCTCGCCCAATACGACTTCGTCAACGACGATCCCGAGACTCAGAACGAAAGCGGTGACGACTCCTCACAGCACGCGCACGGCACTTTCACCTGGTCCGCGCTCGGCGGGTTCGCCGAGGGCGAGCTCGTCGGCCCCGCCTATGGCGCATCGTTCCTTCTGGCCAAGACAGAAGACATCACCAGCGAGACCCCCGTCGAGGAGGACAACTGGGTCGCGGCCGCAGAGTGGGCGGATCAGCTGGGCGTCGACGTGATCTCGACCTCGCTCTCCTACATCGATTGGTACACCTACGAGGACATGGACGGAGACACCGCTCCGATCACGATCGCCGCCGATATCGCCGCCAGCCGCGGGATCGTGGTCTGCGTCTCGGCGGGCAATCAGGGTGGGACCGCCTGGTACTACATCGGCGCGCCGGCCGACGCCGACTCCATCATCGCGGTGGGCGCGGTCGACGCCGACAACATCCTCGCCGAGTTCTCCAGCCACGGCCCCACCTACGACGGACGCACCAAGCCGGAGGTCCTCGCGCTCGGCGTCCACACCCACTGCGCGATCCCGGTGGAGCTGGGGGCCGACTACGCCGACGTCTCCGGAACCTCGCTCTCGTGTCCGTTGGTCGGCGGCGTCGCCGCCCTCGTCGTGGAGGCGCATCCCAACTGGCCACCGATGCTGGTTCGACAGCAACTGCTGGATACCGCGGACAACGCCGCGACCCCGGACAACGACCGGGGATGGGGGCTGGTCGACACCTACGGCGCGATCACGGCGGTGTCCGGGACGCCGGGCGATCCCTTGCCGGCAGCGCCTCTCCTGGTCGCCTATCCCAACCCCTCGCGGCACGGCGTGTGGCTGGAAGGACGGCTCGCGACCGCGCAGGGTCCGGTCAGCGTGGAGATCTTCGACCCCGCCGGCCGCCTCGTGCGGCGCCTGGACGGAGCCGAGTCGCGCCAGTCGATCTTCTGGGACGGACGATCGGACGTGGGGCGCGCGGTCGCACCCGGGATCTACTACGCCCGCTGGCAGTCCGGAGAGTGGCAAGCCTCGACGAAGCTGATCCTGCAGGGCTCCTGATCGGCAGCCCTGTGTCCCCGATCGACCGACTCAAGAGCTGTAGTCGATCCCGGCGAGAGCGGAGAAATCGTCGGTCAAGCCGTCGTTGCTGAGCGCGATCAGTCCCGATCCCGACAGCAGCACGTTCCCGGTCACGTTGATCTTCGCCCCGACCGCCGCCTGCAGGCGATTGCGCACCTGATCCGACTCCTGGAAGAGAACCGGGAAGTCGGTGCTGAGGATCCGGCCCTGTTGCGGTTCGAAGAACCGGTGTGACTCTTTCCCCAGAAACGCGCGATCCGCCGAGAGCAGAGTCTGCCCGATGAGATCGGCGGCCAGAGTCATCTTCGGATCCACCGCCCAATCGAAGCCCGCCCGATAATCCACCTCATCGGAGAGAGTGCTCCCGCTCGCGGCCGCGAACCCGGCGTTGACGTGCGGCGAGAAGGTCGCCCCCGGCAGCGCCATGAGCAGAGAGGCGCGCCCCTGAAAGGCGCCCGTCCCCAACAGATCGAGCTCGTCTCCGGTGGGAAACCGGACCTCCGCGGTTCCGGCGAGCGTGACGGTGTCGTTCGTCGGCAGCCGCCACTTTCCGCGCAGGGTGATGTCGCCGAGACCGTGCGCACTCCCGGAATAGCCGAAGGTCTTGGCCGAGGAGCCGTCGGTGAACTGATGCGTGCCCGGGGTCTGGTACGTGGAGAGCCTCTCGATCTGGGCCGCGATCGCGTAGCTGACGTCGATGTCGACGACCGGCACGATCAGCCCCACGTCGAACATCTCCGTGACCCCGTACGTCGCCACGAACGAGGTCACGCTGGTGTCGATCTTGAGGGACAGATTGGAGCTGATGACATCTCCTTCCGCCAGGAAGTCGAGCGAGTCGGGGATCCCGACGTCCTCGTGGACGAAGAGGAGCGTGATCTCGCCGTCCCGCAGATCGAGTCCGTCGAACCGATCGAAGGTG
>JAGQHR010000206.1 GCA_020431745.1 Candidatus Eiseniibacteriota bacterium | reverse complement strand
CTACTTCGAGTTCGAGATCCTCCCGAGCTGGCGAGTCGAGGGCGGCACGCTCCGCTTCCCCTGCCTCCTCTATCTCGACACGAACGCGGGAGCCCAGTCCTACGTCGAGAACGCGCTCTCGACCCTCGGTTTGCAGTGGGACCGCTATGACTACAACGACGCCTCGTCGAACTGGAAAGCGCCGTTCGCCCGCGGACCTGCACCGTCGAACAACGGGGTCCCCCTGTTCCAGCTGATCGGTTATCGCGGCATCCTCGTGAACACCGGATCCCTCCAACTGCCGATGTGGAGCGAGGACTACTACCTGCTGCAGGATTGGCTGACGACCATCCTTTGCGAGGGAGCCGCTCAGCGCCAGGCTCTCCTGATGAACGGAGACAACATGGCCAGCGCGATCTCGGTGCTCGCCCCGGCCTTCCTGCCGAACATCCTGGGAGCGACCCTCGTCACCGACGACTACGCCGGACCCGGGGGGGGCAACGACGACCACTACTGCGTCCGCATCGAGGCGCCGTCGGGGGGAAGCATCGCCTACGGCACGACCAACAGCCAGAATCCCGGAGGCTACGAATACGACGCCTGGGGCAACTGGTGTCCCGGCTTCCACCATTTCGACGTGCTCAGCACGATCAACGGCGGAGTGGGCAACCGGGCCTACTTCAACCTCGGCGGCGGAGAGACCCAGTACAACCAGGTGGCCCGGCAGGTCGCCGGGACCGGCAACTACCGGACGGTCGTCGACGGGGCCTCGTGGCATCACCTCTCCGAGCGGGATCCGGTCGACGAATGCGTGGCGGATGCGAGTCACATCGAAGCCGCGGTCGGCAACGAATTGCTGGCCGGATTGGAGTGGATCTTCGGCGCCGGCAGCATCCCGCATGGGTGTCTTGGGTGCGCGGTCCCGCTGTCGGTGGACCCGCCGGAGATCTCCGACGGCGGCGTCACCCGGCTCTACCAGAACACGCCGAACCCGTTCAATCCGCGGACGCTGTTGCGATTCTCGCTGGCCGCGACCGGACCGGCCTCACTCACGATCTACGATGCGAACGGACGCAAGGTCCGGACGCTCGTGGATGCGACGATCGAGGCAGGGCTCCACGAGGTGATCTGGGACGGAACCGACGACGCCGGCCACCGGGTGGCGAGCGGCGTCTTTTGGAGTCAGCTCCAAACGGACGGTTTCTCGTCCAACAAGAAGATGATCGTCCTGCGGTAGCGACCGACAGACAGACGCGAGGATTCTCGAGAGGGGCGTATGCGCGGCCCGGCCGGAAGGTCGGCTCCGCTACGCCCCGCTCACCGCCACCACGACCACCTCACGGCGGAAGAAGTCGCTCACGTAGGCGCGGCTCCCGTCCGGCGCGAACGCGATGACGTGCGGCTGGGCCCCGATCCCGAGCGAAAGGGTGGTGATCCTCTCCCCCGTCGCGGCGTCCAGCACGGTGATGTCGTGGCTCTGGAGATTCCCGGTCCACAGGTAGCGACCGTCGGGGGTCAGCCCCAATCCATGGGGCAGCTCGCCGCACGGATAGCGCGCGACGATCTCGTCCGTCGCGGTGTCGAGCACCAGCACCACGTCCTCGCCTTCCAGCGAGACATAGAGCCGCCCGCCGTCCGGCGAGAGCTGGATCCCGTGCGGATGGATCCCGACCGGAATCCGCTTCACCTCCGTCCAGCCGGACGTCTCGATCTTGCTGAGCGTGCTCGGATCGCGACCGTTGTAGTTGGTGACATAGGCCGAGCTCCCGTCGCGCGTGAAGACGGGGCTGTCGGGGGTCGATCCGACCGGAATGCGCCCGACTTCCGTGAGCGTCGCCAGATCGACGCGACTGACTTCGTCGCTGCCCAGATTGCAGACCAGGAGCGTCGACTCGGTCGGGTCCAGATCGAGCCCGTGAGGCCGGGAGCCAAGCGGAATCCGCGTGATCTCGTGCAGGGTGTCGAGATCGTAGACGGACAGGGTGCCCCCCGTTTCGTTCGTCACGTAGACCTGGCTCCACCGCGACGAGACGGCCACGTTGACCGCGCCGCTGCCGGCATCGACCGACGCGCGGAACACGAGCGAACCGGGATCGAGCACGGCGAGCTCTCCTTCGCCGAAGTTGGTGATGAACACGCGGTCGTAGCTCGGAGCGACTGCGACTCCGTGCGGGGCCGCTCCCAAATCCAACGAAGCCTCGATCCGCACGGTGTACTCGGTCTTGTCGGTGTCCTCGGGCGCGGTGCTGTCACTGGAGCAACCCCCGCCGGCGAGAGCCGCCAGCATGAGAACAAACCCGCACATCCACCACGTGCCCGCCGCTCGCTTCGCCATGAATCCTCCCGAGCCGACCGCCGGCTCCCCACGGCCCTATCGGCGCGGAACGCGGGTTTCCTTAGACCTTCAGACCGGGGAGACACGCACGAGATCCTTCGGTGCGGCGGAGGCGCAACGCGAACGTCGCACACGGCGCGCGTTGCGAATTGACAGACCGGAGGATCTGCGTCACTCTGGTGGTGGTTCTTCTCCCCCCACCCTGGTGAACCGCCGGCAGTAACCGAGGCGCTTCTCCCCACGCCGCAGCGTCCCCTTGGAGGGATCATGTCTTCCTTTCATTCCGCACTCATGCTCATCCTTTTTTTGACGCTCACCGCTGCAGCACAGGCCAGAGACTTCGGAACCAACCAACCGCTTCCCCTGCAGAGGGCGGGGGTGGAATCCATCGACGCCGATCGCCCGTCCGACGCGACCGCCTCGAGCGCACGCGCGCTCGTGGACACCGTCTCGTACGGTGACCTCGGACCCGACGGGTTCTCCATCCACGGAGACGTCTGGGATTGGGACGACCCCGAAGGAGCCGACCCGCTGATGGGTTGGTACGCCCAGGACATCACCGTCCAGGCCCAGACCTATGGACGGCGGATTTCCGCGGACGATTGGGCCGGACACGGCAACGAGGTACCGGCTCCGATCCTCGACGGCGTGGGATCGCTCTGGATCGGCGCCTTCGAGGACGAAGCGGACAACCAGTGTTGGGCTGGGGGCTTGGGCTACGGCAACCGCTGGTGTCAGCGCATCGTCTCGCCGGTCCAGTCGGTCACTTCGGCCCAGGACGTCACGCTCGCCTTCCGCTACTTCAACGACAGCGAGCTCGGCTTCGACTACACGACGGTGTTTCTGCACCGCCTCCCCGACGGATCCGAGGTTCCGCTCCACCCGGCCGACGGCTTCAGCGGCAAGATCGGTCTCGCCACCGACTCCCCCGCGAGCCCTCCCGTGGGAGAGTCGTACGAAGTGCAGATCACACCGGCGATGCTCGGCGGCTCCACCCAGTTCCAGCTCGTCTTCCAGTTCCGCTCCGACGGAGGCTGGTCCGACGAGGACGGCGCGTACGAAACCGACTACGGTCCCTGCGGCTTCGATGACGTCGCACTGACGGGTGGAACCGAGGCGAGCTACGACTTCGACGACGGGGATCAGGCCTGGACCTTCGAGACGTGTCCCATCGGAGCCGGCAGCTACTTCGGACTCGGCAACGTGGCCGACTACGACCTCGTCGAGATCTGTGGCTGCGGACTCTCCGGCAACCTGATCGAATTCCACGACGACGAGCAGCGTCATCCGCTCGGGCAAAGGGAGGAGGCGCGCTCGAATCCGACCGACATCCTGGACATGGGAACGCGGCTCTCCGGCTTCCCCGGCGAGCTGGAAATCTCCGCCGAGTGGGATCAGTACACGGATCTCCCCCGCGCGAACGGCGTCTTCTATCGTCCCGGCTGGGACTACTACCCGTGGGTCTGTCCGGTGAACGGTCACGTCGGTTGGTCCGGACGAGTCGGCCAGAACACGTTCTTCTACGAACCAGGCCCGGCCTGCGACACCCACCGGACGGTGGCGACGGACGCGGGAGTGCCTCGCGACTGCGAACGGCTCCGCTTCGTCTATGAGCTCTATGCGTCGTGCGACGCTTTCGGGATCCCCCAGACCGACTGCACCGGCGTGGACAGCTTCTCTCCCCTTATCGACAACGTGCAGGTCCGCGGCACCAAGGTCCCGGCCGCCCCGGTCATCACCTTCGCTCCCTCCGCCACCGGAACGCGCTTCCAGGACGGCTTCGGTCAAACCAACGGCGTCTTCAGTCCGGACTCGTGGGGCAATGCCGACGTCAACACCAACGTGAACATGGGCAACCAACCGCCGTTCGTGCTGGGCGACTCGCTCTACGTGACCGGCCCGGTTTCGACGCTGGGCCACGAGTGGGAAACCCGCCTCTGGTTCCGCATCCGGCGCGAAGGCCCCGGCAACAAGCTGCCCCGCTATCTCGATTGGAAGACCGACGTCGCTTCCGTCAACGGCAATCCCGACCCCACGGCAGGCTTCGCCTTCGCCTGGATGGACTCGTTCCAGACTCCGACCGGATTCCCCTCCCGCAATTCCTTCGTTTCCTATTGCCGGGAGGACAACTGGTACCCGGGCGAGGCCGGTGAGTACAGCGACGGCAACGAGATCATCCGGGATCAGGTCCTGAACGCGGGAACCGCCATCGACTACTTCGTCACGGCGAGCTATGTCACCACGCCGTCCGAGAACTTCTTCCTGCCCGACACCACGGGAGGCTATTTCTACGAGTTCGAGATCCTCCCGGGCTGGCGCGTCGACCAGGGAACGCCGCGCTATCCATGCCTGCTCTACGTCGACACCAACTCCGGCGCCCAGCGTACGGTCGAGTCGGCGCTCGACGCGTTGGGCGTCGCGCACGATCGCTATGACTACAACGACGCGTCCTCCAACTGGAAGGCGCCGTTGGCGCGCGGCGCCTTCCCCTCTACGAACGGCGTTCCGCTCTATCAGCTTCTGGGCTATCGCGGCATCCTCGTGAACACGGGCGATCTGCAGGCTCCGATGTGGGGCGAGGACTTCGTCCTCTTCAACGAGTGGCTCAACGTCCTCGAGTGCGACGGGAGCGTCCAGCGACAGGGATTGGTCCTGAACGGGGATGACATCGGCACCGCGATCGCGGCTCGGGCGCCATTCTTCCTCAACAACGTCGCCGGCGCGCACGTGGTCGCGGAGGACTACCACGGACCGATCAGCGGCTACGACGAGAACTACTGCGTGCGGCTCGAGACGCCGTCCGGGGGCGGCGAGCTCTACGGCACGACCAACAGCCACGCGCCGGAAGGGTACCAATACGACGCCTGGGGCAACTGGTGCCCACAGTCGTTTGCGTTCGACGTCCTCGCCCCGACCAACGGCGGAGTCGGAAACCGCGCCTACGTCGACGTGACCGGGGGCGGAGAGACCGCCTACAACCAGATCGCGCGGCAGGTCGGCGGCGCCGGCAACTACCGCGTCGTCATCGACGGCGTCTCCTGGCACCACCTCTCGGCGCGCGATGCCGTCGAGGAGTGCGTGGCCGATTCGGCCCACATCGTGACGGCGGCATCGAACGAGCTGGCGGCCGCCTTGGAATGGATCTACGGCGGTGCGGCGAGCATCCCCGGACTCTGCATCGCCCCCATCTGCGAGGGAACCTCCTCGGCGGATCCGCCGGAGATCAGTGACGCGCGCGTGACGCGGCTCTATCAGAACGCGCCGAATCCGTTCAATCCGCGGACCCTGGTGCGGTTCTCCCTGGCGCGTGCGGGGCGGACCGCGCTCACCATCTTCGACGCGAGCGGACGCCGGGTCCGGACGCTCGTCGATGCTCCGATGGAGGCGGGGCTGCACGAGATCGTGTGGGACGGAACCGATGACGCGGGACATCCGGTGGCATCGGGAGTCTTCTGGAGTCAGCTCCAGACGGACGAATTCTCGTCCAACAAGAAGATGATCGTCCTGCGCTGACCGAGTGAGGGTTCGCCCTCGACTCCGTCCCCGTCACCGTTCGGCCCGTCGCAACCTCGGTGTGCGACGGGCCGAACGGGTGCTCCCCAGATAGATCGCACCGAGCGCGACGACCGCGCCCAGCCACTCCCACCGATCCGTGGGCCGCCCGAAGAAGAGAATGTCCCAGAGGAACGACAGCGTCGGCTGGAGCAGCAGGAAGAGCCCGACCTTCGAGGCGGCGATGTGCGGCAACCCGCGGCTGATGAGGATCCACCCCAGCGCCTGGCAAAGCACGCCGTACCCGATCATCGAGGCCCAGCTCCGACCGTCCGGGATCCGGAAGGTCCCCTCGGCCAGTACGCCCACCGCCATCACGAAGGCGCAGGCGAACGAGATCGTCATGAGGCTGGCCGCAGGCGTGAGCCGGACCCGCGCGCGTTGCGATCTTTGGAAGACCAGCACGTACGTCGCGTAGGCGACCGCGGTC
>JAGQHR010000205.1 GCA_020431745.1 Candidatus Eiseniibacteriota bacterium | reverse complement strand
CTCGGATGCCAGCGGCCTGGTGGACGTGGGCGATCTCAACCTGCTGCTGGACGACCCCGAGGACATCGTCTCGGTGCTGGAGTCCATGAAGCGGATTACCGACTTCAAGCTCGACCTGGTAAACACCCGCATCAGCAGCCCCGACCAGCTCTGGGCTACTCCCGGCGGCGACTTCATCGAAGCCGCCAGTGCCAGCGTCGCCACTACCGGGGTCGGTTCTTATTCCGTCCAGTCGGAGGGCCTGCGTGCCGACGTGCAAGCGTGGGCGGACGAACCGACGGATGCCCTGGGCTGGATCATCCTCGGGGACGAAACGGAGCCCACGACCGCGCGGCGGATCGACTCACGTGAGAATGAGGAGCCGGCGAACCGCCCGACACTGACGATCTTCTTCTCCCGGGTCGATCCGGTGCTCTCGTCCTCCTGGGGGGAGATCAAGTTGCGGTTCGGTCGCTGAGCCGCATCGCGGAGCCGTTCCACCTCGCAGCCGGGCGGCTTGACCTGACGCGCGCGGACCTCCAAAGTTGAAGGAACGGGTTGCCGGGTCCGATACCCCAGGAACCTCCCCGCGCGAGGCCGGGAGGGCTGGCGGTCGATTCGTCTCGAGATCGATCGTTTCGAATTGGTTTCGCGTTCGCGCCGGAGATGAGCAGTCCGGCGTGTCGGCGAGGAGAAAGCAATGGCCCCACGTTCGAGTTGGAAGGGCTTCGTCAAGCTGAGCCTGGTCTCGGTTCCTGTGAAGGCATACACCGCCAACAACAGCGGCGCGGAGATCCACCTCAATCAGCTCCACGAGGAATGCAAGAACCGGGTCAAGTACGTCAAGACCTGTCCCGTCCACGGCGAGATCAACAACGACGAGATCGTCAGCGGCTATGAGTTCGCCAAGGGACAATACGTCGTCATCGATCCCGACGAAGTCCAGAAGCTGCGGCAGCAGGGGGACAAGTCGATCGAGATCCTCGGATTCATTCCCGAGGACAAGCTCGACGCGATCTTCTACTCGGGACGCACCTATTACCTCGTGCCCGACGGACCGGTCGGGCAGAAGCCGTATGCGCTCCTGCTCAAGGGGATGGTGGAAGAAGGCTTCGTCGCCTTCGGTCAGATCATCCTGTCGGGCAAGGCCCAGCTCATCCTCCTCCGGTGCTACGACGACCTGATGGCGATGACGATCCTGAGCCATGCCGAGAAGGTGAAGTCGAGCACGGCCTTCAAGGACGAGGTCACCGAGCCCAAGCTCACTCCGGAAGAGATGAAGCTGACCAAGACGCTCATCGATGCGTCCGTCATCCAGGGTTTCGAGTTCTCGGAGTACAAGGATGACTACGTTGAGAAGCTGACCGAGCTCATCCAGCTCAAAGTCGAGGGCAAGGAAATCGTCGAGGTCGCGCGTCCGGAGGAGCCGCAGATCATCAACCTCATGGAAGCGCTCAAGGCCAGCATCGCGAATGCGCGCGGCGGGTCCGGTTCCACGGAGGAGGCGACGGTCGAGCCCCTCCAACCGAAGAAGAGCCGGGCCAAGAAGGCATCCGAGGAGGCCGAGGCCAAGATGGCGCCGAGCACCACCGAGCGACGCGGCGCACGCAAGAAGAAGAGCGGCTGAGCGGTCCCTATGCACCCGGGGTGGAATCCACGCGGGCAAGTCGTGTAGCATCGTTTCCGGGCCAACCGCACAATGCATGGGCGGCGCCGGACCTTCGCTCCTGAGTCTCGGCCGGGGACGCCAAGCGCCGCCTTTTGTCCGTATCCATGCCGCAACGCCTCCGGATACGGATGGAGGATCGTGCGATGGTCCTTTCTGCCGTCGTCTGCCCGAAGTTGGCCCGAAGGCCTATTCTCCATGTCCGAACATCTCGAGTCCGCCGCCCGAGATACGCCCGGCCGCCACGACCGTGGTGGCTGGCGATTCTGCTCTGGGTGCTGACGCCTCAGGCGAGCCTGGCAGGTCCGCCCACAGTCGGGGTGCTCCTCGGCGACACCTACTGATCTATCTGGCCAAGAAGCTCATGGATTCCTAAGGAGGGCGTGATGTACGTCGTGACCAATCGCGAGATTCTCACCGGCAAGACCGGTCTCGATCAGATCGGAAAGCGTCCCAACGCCGCGGGCCCGCACGAGCTGCGCCTCGTCGAGGTGACTCCCCGGGGCAAGGGGTGGTCGGTCTCCGTTCTCGAAGACGAGCTGAAGAAGCAGGAGGCTTCCCAGCTCATCAAAGGTTTCCACCTTCCTCTCGATCCGGCGCAGACGCAGTACGCGAGCCTCAAGGTCGCATGCGATCTGGTGGCGAAGGCACGGAAGGCCAGGCGGCACGTGCTCTTTTTCGTCCACGGGTTCAACAACGATTTGGAAGACGTCGTCAAACGGGCTACCGATCTGGCGGATCGCTACGGCGTCGAGGTTCTCGCGTTCTCCTGGCCGGCCAACGGTGGGGGCAAAGTGAGTGGGGTGGCCAGCTACAAGTCGGACAAGCGGGATGCTCGTGCTTCCACCGGGGCGTTGGAACGCACACTCAAGAAGATGCGTGAGTACCTGACGATGATCACCGATGCGCACCAGCACAAGCTCCTCGAACAGGCGACGGCGAAACACCCGGACAATCCGAGCGCGCGGGATGCGCTCTATGCCAAGCTACTCGAGGCGGAGTGCCCGTTCACCGTCAACGCGATGTTCCACAGCATGGGGAATTATCTGCTGAAGCAGATGCTGAAGAGCACGGTCACGGAGGGCAACGAGCTGGTCTTCGACAACGTGGTCCTCTGCCAGGCGGACACCAACAACCTCGATCACGAGCTGTGGGTGGACGCCATCCGCTTTCGGAGGCGCCTCTTCATCACGATCAACGAGCACGACTTCGCTCTGCGGGCCTCCCGGATGAAGTCGGGGTCCGAGCAGCTGGCGCGCCTGGGGCACTTCACGCGCAATCTGAACAGCCGGAACGCACGCTATGTGAATCTCACCGACGCGTCCTGGGTCAAGAGCTCGCACACGCCCTTCGCCGAGCCGGCCGCGAGGAATGCGGAGCTCTTCCAGTTCTTCAAGGCGGCCTTCAGTGGCGACCCCGGCGAGGAAGGGATGCGCTTCGTTCCGGAGGGGAACTGGTTCGTACCGCGCTAGCGGGGTTCGAAGTCGATATCGGTCAGCACCACGCGCTGCCCCGGAGTCGCCTGGTACCGAAGCCACTCGGGACGCTCATCCCTCAGGACGACGCAGATCCGATAGCGCTCCCCGGTCGACGGTTCGATCCGGACGGCCTCGTCCAGGTCGTAGACGTCGGCGTCGTTCCCGTCGTCCGTCACGAAGAACGGCTGGTCGCTGGTGGGATCCGCAGCGCGGAAACGGAACCAGCGATAGCGCATCAGCTCCTCGAGAACTTCCCCGGTGAAGTAGGGCGACCGGTAGGTCTGGGTGAGCCCGTCGCAAACCAGGTAGTAGGTCCAGCTCTCCTGCAGCGCCACGCTCACACGCGCGTGCACCTCGTCGTCGAGCGCGATCGGTGTCCACTCCATTTCGCCTTCGTACTCGTCTCGTTCGCTCCAGACGACGTCGTCGTGGGGAATGCCGACCAGAAAGAGCGACGAGACCTGGGTGTTCTCGTTCACATTCTCCGAGCCGAGCGCGGAGCTGTACCGGACGGTCAGCGCCCGCGCCGCGTCGACCGTGCTTCCGTGCTCCAGCCGGGCGTGAAAGCGGATCTGCGCGGCGAAGAGGTCGGCGAGCGATCGAATGAGTGAAGCGCTTTCGTCGTCGAGCGAATCCAGGTACGCGGCGTCGAGGGCCGCAAAGAAGCCGTTCCACCCCGCCGGCGTCGGCTCGGCCCACTTCGCGAGCTCACTGGCGTAGTCCGCCACCTCATCCGCCTGCATCAGCGTCGCGACCGCCGGGGACCAGACGAGCACGGAGTCCGGCACCAGGAAGGAGAACGACTGCGAGTAGAAGCCATCGCCTTCATCGGCCGTCGAGTTCGGAACTTCGCTGCCGCTGAGGTCCACGTAGTGACGCTCGACCGGGTCGACGCCGTAGTTGCCGGCGTCGTACTCCAGCGCCACGGTCCAGTCGATCCGGGTCGATGCGGGTCGGGGATCATACCAGTGGAGGGTGACCTCCACCGCCTCACCCGGGGCGGCTTCGGGTGGCTCGATGACCATGCCCAGCACCCGAATCTTGTCTTCTTCGCCGAGGCGCATCTCTTCTCCCGCGAAATCGTTCGCGCATCCGCTGAGAACCGCGCTGGCGAGGGCGCCCATGGCCAGGGCCGAAGCAAGCCGGGACAGCCGAAGTCGGTCCGAACGACGCATCCAGTTCGAAAAGTCGTTGTTCATGATCAGAACTCCGCGCGGATGCCGACCGATGGCATGGGGATCCAGCCGTAGGACTTCCGCTTCGAATAATCGTAGTTGTAGGTGTAGCCTTCCGGTGCGTTGTAGATCGGGTAGTTCGCGTTCTGGAGGTCCAGGTAGACGGACCAGATCGAGCTCCGTCGGATGAACTTCTTGTCCACCCGCACGTCGACCCGGAAGAACGGATCCATGCGGGTCGAGAGGTAGCGTCCGAGGACGGGCAGATACTCGCCGGTGTCGGCGTCGTAGCGAACCGCACCCTCGCGGTACGGGGTCGTCGGGTTGCCGGTGACGTATTGCAGACGGCATCCCGTCGACACGTTGTTGCCCCAATCCCACGAACCGACGGCTTCGAAGTGGTGCGTCTGGTCGAACGCGTGGGGCACCCATTGATTCGGGTCCCACGGAGAGCCGGAGTCGGCCAGCTCCTGATACGCCGTTTCCTCGGGTCGCCGCTGGAACTTCCGCTCGCTGCGGGAAAGGCCGTACGAGAGCCAACCGAAGAATCGTCCGGTCGATTCCTGTCGGAGGACGACCTCGACGCCGTACATCCGGGCTTCCGCGTCGGAGAGGAAGTTCAGATCGAGGCTATCGGTCATGACGGGGACATCCCACTGGCGGTTGTAGTACGCCTCGACCTCCAGGCTGCGGCGATCGTCCAAGGACCACTCGTCTCCTAGCGTCGTGTGCATCGCCTTCGTCGTCGGGAGGTTCGGGTTGCCGTAGACCGGATCGGTCGCCTGTCCGCTGGGTTGGGGCGTTTGATTGTAGGTGCCGACGGACGAGGTGAGGGTGTGTCCTCCGCCGAGACGGTAGCGGGCGGCGAGTCTCTCGCTCACATCGGCCTCATCGAGCTCCGGGTAGTAGTCGTAGCGGAGACCCGGGGTCAACTGGAGTCTGCTGGTGGCTCGGTAGCTCCAGGAAGTGAACACGCCCAGATCGCCGAAGTCGGTCTTCTGGACGGTCGTCGGCCAACCGGCGGCGGTCACGCGATACTCGACGGGGGCCCACGCCGAGAGATCGAAACCGACGGCCCCGGTCACGCGATCCGCGAACTGATGCGAAAGCTCCTCCCGGACCTGGTAGAGAGGGTTGCGCACCGAGTACGAGAACTCGCCGAAGAAATGGCCGTCGTTGCGGAATCCTCCGACGGCGGCGCGCAGGCTGTTACGGGTCCGCAACCCCAGCGACTGATCCCACCCGAGGATGAATCGGGAGAAGACGGTCTCGGTCTCGATCGCGTTGACGGCCTCGTCCACCTCCGGGCTTCCGATGCGCTCTCCGGGGACGATGATCTCGGTCCGGTCGCCCGAGGCGAAGGCCGTGAAGAAGAGCTGGCCACCGTTTCGGAGCCGGCGATCCAACCGGACGGCACCGTCCCAGTAGTACGGGGCGATTGCGATGTCGAGATCGGGAACGCTCGAGAGCGCTGCTTTCGCGAGCTCGCCGACGAAGCTGCGGCGGCCCGTGACCATCAGTCCCCACCCGTTCCCGAGTGGCCCCTCGGCGTGGAAAGATGCATCGAGCAGGCTGGCATCGACGACCCGATTCCATCGGTCCGAGCGCGCCGGACGGCTCTGGAGCTCCACGATCCCGCCGATCGCTCCGCCGAATCGGGCGCCGTAGCCGCCGGGATAAAGGTCGACTCCACCGAGTGAGAGCGAGTTGTAGGTCGACTTGACTCCGCCGAAGTGGAAGAGGAGCGGGATGTCGATGCCGTCGAGGAAGAAGCGTGTGTCGTAGTTTCCGGAGCCGCGGACGATGACCGCGCCCGGATCCGAGAGCGACGGTCGGGCGACTCCGGGAAGCGCCTGGACGGTCTTGACGACGTCCCCTCCGAATCCGGGCAACCGTTCGACCTCCCGAGTCGTGAGGCTCTGCCGCGTGACTTCCCGTTCCTCTTCCTTGCCGTAGACGACGACCTCGTACTCGTCGTAGTGACTGCGGGTGAGCCAGTACGTAGCC
>JAGQHR010000204.1 GCA_020431745.1 Candidatus Eiseniibacteriota bacterium | reverse complement strand
CGGCGCAGCCCGTGCAGGATGCTCTCGATCCGGTCGGCGATCGAACCCTCGTCATCGACGAGGTGCGCGCGCACCTGGCGGGTTCGTTCCGCGTCTTCGGCGCGATCGCGGGTCCGGGCCTCCAGCGCCCGCAGCGACGCGCGTTCGTCCGGTTGCGGGTCGACGGTATCGATCTCCTGGGCCTGGAAGCGCAACCAATCTTCTTCCCGCGCGAAGGCGGCGCGCGCTTCGGTCGAAGATTCGATCTCCGCATCGCAATCGAGCAGCGCGCGACGAACCGACCGGTACCGGGCCGTGAGGTCCCCTGCCCGGGCCACGCGATCGAGCAGATCCTCCTGCTGCCCGGGAGCGAGCAGGGCTCGCTGCTCTCCCTGGCCGACGATCCGCACCCGACCGGAGGTCCACTCGCGGATCTGCCCCACCAGCACCTGCCGCCCGTTGGCGAAGGCGCGGCTCCTCCCGTCGGGTTGCACCTCGCGGCGCACCAGGAGGAGGGAATCTTCATCGAGAGGAATACCGGCGGTGCGCAGAGCCGCCTGGACGTCGGAATCGTCGCGAAGATCGAACGCCGCTTCCACCACGAGCCGCTCGGCCCCGGCCCGCACCCAGTCCGCGCTGGCCCGCTCTCCGGTCACCAGACCGAGCGCATCGACCAGGATGGACTTGCCCGCGCCCGCTTCCCCGGTGAACACCTGAACCCCCGGCCCCAGCTCGAGGACCGCGGACTCGAAGATCAGGAACTGCTCGAGAGCCAGCCGCAGCAACATCGGCACGCACCCATCCCGCCTCGCGCGTGAGGCGCCCTTGCAACGTCGACAGTGCTCGAATCACGCCGGTCGCGGTGCGGCCGGCCAGACGAAGGCCCCGGGGAGCAACCGCGAACGGTCAGGCCCCTCCCCACCGCAGCTTGGAACGGAGCACCTCGTAGAAGGAACGGTTTTCGACGAGGACGAAGTGGATGGGACGCTGCGCCCGGTGAACCCGGACTCGTTGTTCCGGCTCCAAGTCTACCATGACCTGTCCGTCGATCGCGAGATGGGCCCCGCTCCCGCGCGAGCGATAGAAGGTCTCCAGCGTCTGATGCGCGGGAAAGAGCAGAGGACGAATCGCGAACGCGTGCGGGCAGATCGCGGTCGCCATGAGCGCCTTGAGACTGGGCTCGACGATCGGGCCGCCCGCCGAGAGGCTGTAGGCGCTCGATCCGGTCGGCGTCGAGATGATGAGTCCGTCGGCCCGAAACGATCCGAGGAGCACGTCGTCGATCCGCGTCTCGATCTCGAGGGACCGTCCGCCGGTATCCCGCATCACGACGTCGTTGAGCGCGTAGTGGGTCTGCAGCGGCGTCTCCCCCCAGGCGTCGACCTCCGCGCGCAGCATCAGCCGCGGCTCCAGACGATACCGTCCGGCCAGCACCTCCTCGAGCGCGGAGTACATCTCGTCGACTCCGATCGCGGTGAGGAATCCGAGGTGGCCGAAATTGACGCCGAGGACCGGAACTTCCGCGGGGTACGCGTAGCGAGCCGCGGAGAGGAGCGTTCCGTCGCCCCCGAGCACGATCAGGAGATCGCACCCCGCCAGCGCGCGCCGTCCTTCCTCCTCGTCTTCCTCCCAGCAGGAGCGACGCACATCGAGCCCGCGTTCCTTGAGCCACTCGATGAGCTCGGCCAGAGCCTCGCCGGCGTCTTCCTTGTCCAGGTTGGCGTGGACCGTGATCCGCTTCATCGTCCGGACCTCCCGGTTCCGTTGCGGGCACCGCGTGCCGCGTCCGGCGCCGGGGAACGGCGGACCCTGATCCCCAGGGGATCGGTCCAATCCTCAGGCAGACGCCCCGCGACCGCCTCGATGAGCGACTCGTAGTAGAGGGCGAGCCGGCCCGCAGGGACAGCGTCCCGGCACGCGGCGACGCTCGCCTGGAGCTCCTTGCGGGTGCGGTCCAGCCCGAGAATGGAAGGATAGGTGGCCTTCCCGTTCACCTGATCGCGGCCCGGATCCCGACCGAGGACGTGCGAGGTCCCGACGACGTCGAGCAGATCGTCGACGATTTGGAAGAGCAGTCCGAACCGAACCCCGAACTCCTGCATCCGGCGCAAGAGCCGTCCGTCCGCGCCGCCCGCGAGCCCGCCGCTCACCAACGAGGCGCGCAGGAGCTCCCCCGTCTTCTTCGCGTGGATCCAACGCAGCGTGGCAGGACGGATGCGGCGGTCTTCCGATTCGATGTCCACGACTTGGCCGCCGATGACGCCGCCGGTACCGACCGCGTTCGTGATCTCCGCGAGGACCCGGACACGAACCGGCGGGGGAACGGACAGCCCGGCCAGGGCACCGAAGGCGAGCACCTGCAGCGCATCGCCCGCAAGCACCGCGATCGCTTCTCCGAACTTTGCGTGGCAGGTCGGTCGGCCGCGTCGGAGATCGTCGTCATCCATGCACGGCAGGTCGTCGTGAATCAGGGAGAACGTGTG
The DNA here is from genome assembly GCA_020431745.1 of Candidatus Eiseniibacteriota bacterium. Lineage (GTDB taxonomy): Bacteria > Eisenbacteria > RBG-16-71-46 > CAIMUX01 > CAIMUX01 > JAGQHR01. The sequence continues at coordinate 3,857 of JAGQHR010000204.1, read as the reverse complement.
CAGGAGCTCGATCGCGGCGCCCACCTGCGCTCCCGCGGCGCCCTTTCCCCCCGCCGTCTCGAAACCGAGCAGAGCGAGCCCGGGACGGATCCGCTTTCCGCCCGGAAAGACGGAATGGCGCATGGCGCGGTGGATCGTCTGCGGTCGCTCCGTCGACGCGGGCAGTAGTCCTTCGAGCGCTCGCTCGACCCGGGGGGCACGACGCTGGTACCAATCCCACCACTGCGAACCCGGCCTCTCAGGCACTCTCGCCCTCCTCCAGATCGAGCTCGCGGGACTCCAAACCACCGTCCGCCTTGCGCAGCACTTCGCGCACCCGCAGCTCCGCGCCTTCGAGCAGGGTCGTGCAGAGGTTGAGCAAACGTTGTCCCTCCTCGAAGCGCGCGATCGAGTCCTCCAACGAGAGGTCCCCCGACTCGAGGTCTCCGACCAACGCCTCCAGACGCCCGAGAGCTTCCTCGAACCGCGGCGGGGTGGAGCTCTCGGCTTCGGGTGGGCGATCGCTCCCCATCTCGAGCTGTCCGGATTCGTTCTCTTCCTTCACGACAGATCCTCCGCGGCCAGTGTACGCCCCTCGACGCTGCACTCAAGAGATCCGCGGTGGAGAACCACCTCCACCCGCGTCCCCACGGCGACTTCCTCCGCCCCCCGGACGATCGCCCCTCGCTCGGAACGGACGATGCCGTACCCCCGCGCGAGGACGGCCCGTGGGCCGAGCGCGCGGAGGCGGGCCCCGGCCAGCTCGACCCGGCTCCGCCGGTTCTCCAAGGTCCCGGTGATCCCTCGCAGCCGCCGTTCGAGCACCGCGAGCGTCGTTCGGAAGGCCGCCAACCGGCGATCCGGCTCGAAACGGCGCAGACGCTCGCGCGTCGCCTGGACGCGTCGATGGGTCTCCTGGAGGCGAGCTCGCTGCGCGGCGAGGAGGCGCTCGTCGAGGCGATCGATGGAGAGTCGGCGATCGCGCAAGAGCACCCCGGGATCGACCAGCGTCGGGCGCAGGCGCACGCGATCGAGGCGGCGCCCGGCGCGCTCCAGGCGATGCTTCGCTCCCTGAGCGAGAGCACGGCCCTCGCGTTGCAGGAACCGCAGCAGCTCATCCCGATCCGGGGCGACGAGCTCCGCGGCGTGGGACGGGGTGGCCGCGCGGACGTCCGCGACAAAATCGGCGATCGTGAAATCGATCTCGTGACCGACGGCGGAGACGACCGGGGTACGGCAGTCGGCCAGGGCGCGGGCCACTACCTCCTCGTTGAAGGCCCACAGGTCCTCCAGCGATCCGCCTCCACGTCCCACCACCAACAGATCGAAACCGAGACGATCCATCTCCTCGATCCCTTCGACGAGCGCACCGGTCGCCTCCACCCCCTGGACCGCCGCCGGCCAGAGATAGACGCGGGACACCGGCCACCGGCGCCGGAGGATTCGCACGAAGTCCCGGAGGGCCGCGCCGGTGGGAGAGGTCACGATTCCGATGCGCCGGGGAAAGCGTGGCAGGCGCCGCTTGCGGCGGGGATCGAAGAGACCCTCCGCCTCGAGCCGCGCCTTCAGCTCCAGGAAGGCTGCCTGGAGGTCCCCCTCCCCGGCAGGTACGACGCGATCGACGTAGAGCTGGTACTCGCCGCGGGCTTCGTAGACGGAGATCCGTCCCAGCACCCGCACCCGCTGCCCGTTGGCGGGCTGCAGGCGCATCCGCGCGAGAGTACTGGCCCAGATCACCGCCCGCACCACCGCTCGTTCGTCCTTCAGAGTGAAGTACGCATGGCCGCTCTGGTGGCGCTTCCACCCGGAGATCTCGCCTTCCACCCAGACGCGCGCGATCTCCTCCTCGAGGAGCTCTTTGATCCGCCGGGTCAGATCTCCGACGCTCAGGATCGGAAGATCCATCAAGCGTTCTCGGGTACCAGGGCGAGGGCGAACGCGACCGGCTCGGGTCCTCGTCCGCGCGCGGCTTCGTAGCAATAGAGCGTGTTCGCGAGCAGCATGGTGACCGTCAGCGGTCCCACCCCCCCGGGGACGGGGCTCAGGTAGCCCGCAACCGGTTCCACGCCGGCGGCGTGGACATCGCCCAGGAGCTTCTCCTTGCCGGGCCGTTCCGGATCGGGGAGTCGGTGCATCCCGACGTCGACGACGATCGCGCCCGGGCGAATCATCTCCGCCGTGACCGCTTCCCGGCTTCCCATCGCGGCCACCACGAGGTCCGCTTCGCGCGTGATCGCAGGAAGATCGCGGGAACGACTATGCACCACCGTGACGGTGGCGTCCCCCCAGGGCGCCTTCTGCGAGAGGAGGAGCGACATGGGCCGCCCCACGATCGCGCTGCGTCCGAGCACGACGGCCCGCTTGCCGCGGGCATCCAGACCATAACGCTTGAGAAGTGCGAGGATCCCCAGCGGCGTGCACGAGACCACGTCGGGCTGGCCCAGCGCGAGCTTGCCCTGATTGATCGGGTGGAGGGCATCGACGTCCTTGGCCGGGTCGACCGCGAGCGCGACGACGTCCGCCCGAATCTGCGGAGGCAGCGGCAGCTGCACGAGAATGCCGTGCACCTGTGGATCCCGGTTCGCCTCGTCGATGCGCGCGAGCAGCGCCGCTTCCGTCGTGTCCGCAGGATAGACCTCGACGCGGGAGTCGATTCCGACCTTCTTCGACGACCGCTCCTTCGAACGCACGTAGACCACCGAGGCAGGGTCCTCGCCGACCCGGATCAAGAGAAGCCCCGGCCGATCGGGAAGGTCCGCCGTCCGTCGCGCGATCTCCGTCTGGATCTCGCTGGCCAGTGACTTCCCGTCCATCGGAATCGCGGTCACTTCGAACCTCCTTGCTTGCCCGATCGATCTCCCGGGCGATGGTCATCCCGACGGAGCACGCAAATCGTCTCAGTCGGGGTCCATTCTCCGCTGAATCCGCTCCATGTGCACGGTCCGCCCGGTCGTGGGCTCGAACTCCATCCAGACGCCGTGCAGCCGCGCATCGTGCTCGGCCGGCTGGAATCGGACCGGCAACCCGCTGGTCATGCGCCGGAGCGCGAGCTCCTTGCGGACCCCGATCACGGAGTCGTGCGGGCCGGTCATGCCGACGTCGGTCAGATACCCGGTGCCCTGGGGAAGGATCCGTTCATCGGCGGTCTGCACGTGGGTGTGCGTTCCGACCACCGCGCTGACCCGGCCGTCGAGGTACCAGCCCATCGCGATCTTTTCCGCGGTGGCTTCCGCGTGGAAGTCGACCAGGATGACCTTGATCGCTGGATCGAGCTTGCCGAGGACGGCATCGATCGTCCGAAAGGGGCAGTCGATCGGGTTCATGAAGATCCGCCCGAGCGCATTGAGCACCGCGACCCGCTGCCCGTCTACCGAGTAGATCCCGAACCCGCGTCCGGGAGTGCCGGGTGGATAGTTGAGCGGACGGACCAGGGCCGGGGATTCCTCGATGACACCGATCCCCTCCGACTTGTCCCAGATGTGATTCCCGCCGGTCAGGACATCGACGCCGGAGTCGCGGATCTCCGCCACGGTCGAGCTGGTGATGCCGACCCCGCCGGCCGCGTTCTCCACGTTCGCGACCACCAGGTCCAGCTGCAGCTCCCGGCGCAACCGGGGAACCCAATGGGTGAGGATGCGTCGCCCGGGGGCGGCGACGACGTCTCCGATCATCAAGATGCGCATCGTTCCACTCTGCTCGTTCCGGACCGGGTTCCGCGGACACTGACCTTGGCGTCGCCGCTCACGTCTGGAACTCGACGTTTCGGATCTTCAACAACCATCGTGCCGGGAGCGGTCGGTCCGGACTCAACGAAAGCGCCCGCCCCCGGGCCTGCGGGCACGGGACGCGGGCTGCCGAGAACGGGAAGGACCGCCACT
>JAGQHR010000203.1 GCA_020431745.1 Candidatus Eiseniibacteriota bacterium | reverse complement strand
CGTGGAAGCGCACCGGCAAGCCGTGCGCGCGCCGTTCGAGCCGACGTCGGCAGGGACCATCCCCCACGACCTCCAAACGAAGCTCCGGAAGGTCGACCCCGCGCCGATGCTCCAGCCTGGCGAGGGCGTCGAAGAGGATGTCGTGTCCCTTTCGCGGATCGAGCCGCCCGACGACGAGGAGCGAGGCGGAACGGGGAAGGTCCGAGTCCGGGGAGGGCCACCGGCCGTCGCGCGGACGAAAGCGCGCGGTGTCGACCCCGTTCGGAGTCCAGTAGTACGTGCCCGGGAAGATCCCACTCACGAACGCGGCCGCGCTCGCGGACACCGCGGTCCGGACTCGCACGCGTTCCAGAACATCCTGCAGGACCGGTCGAAACCACCGATAGGCGCGGTTGCTCCGACCCGCCGAGTGAAAGGTGGCGACGACCGGGGCGCGGAACCAACGGGAGGCCGCTATCGGGAGCAGGGGTTCCAGCGGCGAATGCACGTGCACGAGGTCGAAGGCATGACGCGGAAGCTTTCGCAGGCCGGACGCGAGGCCGGGCTCTCCGACCACCGTGACCGTCGCACCGTTGCAACGCACGCGATAGGAGCGCCCCACACGCACGACCGCGCCACCGGATCGGCGAAGCGTCCGCTCTTCCGGCGTCTCGGACTGTCGGGACCGTCCGGTGATGACGGTGACATCGTGCCCCCGAGCCAGCAGGGCGATCGCGAGCCCGTGGACGTGCTCGGCGACGCCCCCGATCACCGGGTGGTACGACTGGGCCACGATCGCGATGCGCATCAACGCCCTACCTCCGCGAACGCGAGGTGCCGGGGCGAGAAGAGCATCCATCCTCCGGGATCTCCGGCCACCCAATCTTGCAAGAGGCGGGTGAAGCGATGTTCCCACGACGAGAACGTGGAGGGCACGTCGCCCTCTTCCCCGCGCTGGGCCAGGCCCAGGGGAACGCCTTCGAGCACGAAGCTCCCGGGGCCCGCGAGGACGCAGCGCGCGGCAAAGATCTCCGGTCTCTCCCACACCGCGAGGCGGGCTGCCGCGACCACTCCGATCGGATGACTCCGCCCGCGATGGGGGCCGGTCTGCCCGTCGAGGTGCAACACGACGGTGCCACCGGCTCGCAGAGTGCGCCTGAGCCCGAAGACGTCGGTGAGGTGCACGCCCTGCCTCGCGAGATGGTCCGCCACGGAGTCGGACCAGCCACCGCGCAGTTGTACGCCGGCCACCGTATGGATCGGTCCCAGACGCTCCACGAGCGCACGTGCGCCCACGATCCAGTTGCCGTGATGCGTCGTGACGACGAGCCGGCCTCGGCTCGTCGCACCCCACATCCCGGCGGTCCGGTCCTCGACGCGGTGGCGATGTCCACCGATCTCCGCGAGGAGCTCCAGGACCCACTCCACGTGCCGCGTCACCGCGATCGCAGAGGCATCGGTCTCACCGTTCGAACGCAGGACGCCGTCCGGCAGAGCCAGTTGCAGGCAGCGAGAGTGCGCCTGTCTCCGGGAGCGCAGCGCCGGGAGTCGAGCCACCCGGTCCGCGACGCGCCGACGCCCCCGCGGGGTCGTCCGGGCGGCGATGCTGGCAAGGAGACGGAGCATGCCCAGAATGAGAGACCAAATCCGCCCGGAGAGCAAGGAGCGGAACCCGCTGGGGTAGGACCGGTTCGAGGGCTATGCTCCACGGATGCATGCGCCGGAATCCGACGATCGGTTCCGGTGGGTATTCGTCGTTGGCTGACACAGGGAGGGTGAGCGAAGCATGAAAGGATCGTGGTGGAGCGACGCGCGTCGGAGCCGCGTAGTTCTGGTCGTGTCGTCGGCGCTTTGGCTCACCCCGCTCGCGGCGCTCGCCCCCCCGCCGGCCTCGGCCCAGCTCGCTCCGGCGCCGGTCGAGCCGGAGGCCGTGACCCGAAAGGCGGCCGCGGCGCCCATCCGCTGGAAGGCGATCGATCTGCGAAACTTCTTCTCGCAGCCTGGAACGCAGTGGACCGTCTACCTGGAGAGCGCGGAGACGGGCCAGGCCGTGACCACATCCCGCACCGTCCCGATCCGTCAGACCCGCCTGCGCATCGCGCTCCAGCAGGAGGACGGCAACGAACAGGATCTCGCCTACGTGCAGCACACCGGCGTCGCGACGATCGAGATCCTGCGACCGGGAGATCCCCGGTTGGAAGCCGCTCCCGTCGTCCGTAACGACGCTCCGGATCCGTGGCCCACCAGCTGCGGATTCAACTTCGTGGACACGCCCCACACGATCGACATCGACGAAGACGATCGCCTGGACTTGCCGGTCAAGTTCTACGCCACCAGCCCGGATCCGGACGCCCGCGGGCTCCTCTTGCTGGACGAAGGTCCGGACGGCGTGCCCAACCTGGCATCAATAGAGGACGTCGTCGAAATGATCGACCCGCGACAGCTCGCGTTGCAGGATCTGGTCTATCCCGAGAACACGAGCAAGCCGCTTCTGGTCGCACGCTACCGGCCGCTCGAGAAATGCCGATTCCTGGCTCAGCTCGGGATTCCGGGTGAATCGACCTGCGACGACTGCTGCGACATGTCGGTCTTCCTCCGAGAAATCGTCTATCGCCACTTCGTGCCCACATACTACCGGCCCGAGCAGCACGGACTCCTCGAGCGGGTGCGGCAGGACATCACGACCGTGTCCTCGGCGGAGCCCGGCACCGACCTGCGATCCGTCGACCAGGCGGCTCTGGCACGGATGGCCTCCTTTTTCTATCTCACCGGACAAGGACAGCAGACGCGGGAGCAGCTGGAGACCGCGCTCGGGGAGCGCAAGCTGGACTTCCGGGCCCAGCTCCTCATGGACCGGCTCGAGAAGCTCTTCATCACCCCGGAGACCCTGGCTGCCTGGGCGGCGGCCCGGGGCTCGGGAACGGCGAGCGGCCCCGCCACTGCGGCCGAGTCCGGCCGAGCTTCGACCGAGGCGGACTCGACCCGGGTGCCGGCGGGCGCCGAAACCCCGAAAATGCCCGATCCGGAGTCGGACAACGCAAATCAGCCTGGTCGTTGAAGATCGGACCGATCCCCGATACACTTACCCCTTTATGCTGAGAATTCACGCGACGTGGGTGCCGGCTTCCGAGCGTGCCGAGCTCTTCCTTTGGGGTGAGCTCGATGAGCCGGAAGAAGGAGAGGATGAGCCGGACACGGCCCATGCGCGCGAACACCCTGCCGTCGTGCCGCCGCGGGCCCTCCGCTCCCTACTGCGCAACGTCGGGGATGGATTGCTCTACGAGTGCTCCGACGAGAGCGCGCTGGAGATGCTCTGGCCGACCCGGCACGGAAGGCCGCTGGCCTCGGTAGATCTCCGAGACGATGCGACCACGCCGTCGTCGGTCCCCGCTCGAGACGTCGCCGCGAGCGCGACCCGAACGGTGAGGAGCCATCGCCTGGATCCCTGGCGGGTCGAAGGTCTCGGCATCCCGCCGATCGATTCCCTTCGGTTCCTGCACGCATTGGAGGAAGGCACGCTCGCTCGCGATCTCGCGGCCGCTCCCACCTTGCGGTACTGGCAACGTGCGGCCTGGCTCGCTTTCGCGCTCCTCAGCCGCGGTCGATTCGTACCGACGCTCGTCGAAGAGGCGCGTCCGGGACGCCGGGGCATGCGCGCGCTCTGGAAACCCGTCCTGACGGCGGAGCCGGATCGGCGTTGCTTCCTCGAGATGGTCGACCTGATGCCGCCGGTCTGTCGCGCGGTCCGTCCGGCACAGGGCGAAGGAGAACGCCCGCGCCACGCCCGCTCCGCACGGTCTCTTCTCCAGAACTTCCTCGACACCGTGACCGATGCCACGATCCGCACGGGACTCGCGGAAGCGGGTTTCCCCGAGCGGGGACGTGGCGGCCGAGCGCGCAGCTCACTCCCCGGGGGACCGGTCTCCTCGTGGTTGCGCTCGCTCGCATGGATCGAGGATCGCATCGAGCTGGGCACACAGTCCGTCGAGGACTTCGCGATCGAGCTTCGTCTGTGGAACCGCGGCGTGGTCGATCCCGAGGCGGGCAGCGTTCATCTCCACCTCGATCTGGAGGTGCCGGAGTCGGACGATCCCGCAGTCGAGTGGACGCTCTCCTTCCATCTGCGTGCGAGTGAGGATCCATCGACGTCGATTCCGGCCGAGACGGTCTGGGCAGAGCCGAAGGAGGTCCTGCGGCGCGGCAGCCGCCAGGTTCCCCACGCGCAGGAACGATTGCTCCTCGAGCTGGCGCGCGCGGCGCGCGTCGTTCCCGCGATCGGCCGGTCCCTGGAAGCGCGTTCGCCGACGGAGGCGAAGCTCACGCTCGTCGAAGCATACGATCTGCTCGCGGAGGGAGCGCCGCAGCTGGAAGCGCTCGGCATCTCCTTCCAGGCACCCGATTGGTGGAAGGCGCGCCCGGAGCGTCCGCGATACCTGCTCTACCTCCGGCCCGCCGAGGACGCGGACGGTTCCGCTTCGATGGAACCGGGCACGGAGACGGAAGAACCGGAGAACCGCAGCGGAACGCTTCTCGCCTACGACTGGAAGGTCGCACTCGGCGACGCGCACCTCACTCCGGAAGAGTTCCACGCGCTCGCCCAAGCTCAGCGACCACTCGTGCGGATCGAGGGAAACTGGGTCGAGGTGCGTCCTGAGGACGCCGAGGTTCTGGGACGCATCCTCAAGGAGCGGAAAGCGCATCCGACCCTCTCACTCCCGGAAGCGCTCCGGCTGGGACTGGGAGGGCTTTCCGGCCGCACCGCGGTCCCTCGTCCGGAGGTACACGCCGACGGGTGGGTCGCGCATCTGCTCGACCATCTGGGAGGACGTGCTGAGCCGGAAGCGATTTCGCCGGGAAACGGCTTCGTCGGGACGCTGCGGGCGTATCAGGAACGCGGCGTGGGTTGGCTCGACTATCTGGAGCGCTTCGGCCTCGGGGGCTGCCTCGCGGACGACATGGGACTGGGAAAGACGGTCCAACTCATCGCGCTCCTGACCCACGAACGGGAACGCGCGCGGGAACGGCTCGCGCGTTTGGCTGCCGCGGCGTCTTCCGCCCCCCCGGAGGGAGCCCCTGACGAAGTGTCGTCCACGCAGGCCGGCTCCGCGTCCCCGGTCGCTCCCACACTCGTGCTCGCGCCGATGTCGGTCGTGGGCAACTGGCAGCGTGAGCTCCAGCGGTTCGGACCGAACCTCCGCGTCCTGGTCCACCATGGATTGACCCGCATCAAGGACGGTACGTTCGCGCAGGAGGTCGGTTCGTACGACGTCGTGATCTCGACATACGCGCTCGCGCGGCGGGACCACGAGCGCTTGCGAGAAGTGCTGTGGCATCGGATCGTTCTCGACGAGGCGCAGAACATCAAGAATCCGGCCACACAGCAATCGCGCGCCGTACGTGCGCTCGCGTCCCGGCATCGCGTCGCCCTCACGGGAACCCCGTTGGAGAATCGGCTCTCGGAGCTCTGGTCGATCCTCGACTTCCTCAATCCGGGGTACCTCGGCACGCTCGGCGACTTCCTGCGGCGGTTCGCGCGGCCCATCGAAAAGGGGGGCAGCGAAGAGCGACGGAATCTGCTCGGATCCTTGACCCGCCCCCTGCTCCTACGCCGGCTCAAGACCGATCCGGACGTGATTCGTGATTTGCCCGAGAAGCTGGAGATGCGGATCTACTGCAACCTCACCCAGGAGCAGGCCGCGCTCTATCAGGTCGTCGTGGAAGAGATGCTGGGAAGAATCGATCGATCGGAAGGCATCGAGCGTCGCGGCCTGGTCTTGACCGCCCTGACCCGGCTGAAGCAGATCTGCAACCACCCGTCGCACTACAAGAGCGACGGCGGCGCCATCGAAGGTCGCTCCGGCAAGGTCGAGCGGCTCGCGGAGATGTTGGAGGAGGTGCTGGCGGTCGGCGACCGTGCGCTCTGTTTCACCCAGTTCACCGAGATGGGCGACATCCTGCAGGAGCACCTGAAGAAACGGCTGAACGTTCCGGTGAGCTTCCTCCACGGAGGAACGCCGCAGGCGGAACGGGATCGCATGGTCGAGGAGTTCCAGTCGGAAAGCGGTCCCCCGATCTTCCTGCTCTCGGTGCGCGCGGGCGGAACCGGGCTCAACCTGACCGCGGCGAACCACGTGTTCCACTTCGATCGTTGGTGGAATCCCGCGGTGGAGGACCAGGCGTCCGATCGGGCTTTCCGAATCGGACAGACCCGAAACGTCCAAGTCCACAAGTTCGTTTGCGTGGGAACGCTCGAGGAACGCATCGATCGCATCATCGAGGAGAAGCGTAGTCTGGCAGAGGTGATCCTGCGGTCCGGCGAGAGCTGGCTGGCCGAGCTCAGCAC
>JAGQHR010000202.1 GCA_020431745.1 Candidatus Eiseniibacteriota bacterium | reverse complement strand
CTCGTTGGCCGGAACGTCCTCCAGAAGGAACGATCCACCCCGGTAGTTGAGCAGCCACTCGACGCTCTCGCCGCGCTGGAGCGCGCGGTAGGCCACTCCGTAGGCGCGCAGGTGATCGCTCTGCTCCAGGTCCATCGGAACCAGGATCTTGGCCGAGACTGCGGTCGCGATCGTGGCGAGCACGAGCACGAGCCCGAGCAGGAACCGGAATCGACTCCACGTCCATGCACTCACGTCAGGTTGCTCCTTCGATTCACCGGGTTCGGAAGCAGAAGCTCCGAAGAATCCCGTCCGCGGCCCTCCAAACGATCGATGGTGCTGCGCGCGACCGGGGCCTCGATGGAGTTCGGCCAGCGCAGGAGGATCTCCGTGCACAGATCCTTGGCCGCCCCCTCTCCCCCGGATTGCGCGAGATAGTACTCCGCGATCTGCAGATAGCCGCGAGGCGCGAGTCGGGAGTCGGGAAAGCGCGCCGCCAGCGTGTCGGCCGTGACGCGCGCCGGGCCGACCTGTCCGAGATCGAGCTGGTAGGCGACCTTCCGGAGGAGCAGGTCGTCCTCGGCGGACGCGCCCGGAAAGCTCTGGACACCCTCGTCGAGCAGGGAGATGGCCTTGTTCACGTTCCCGAGCCGGCGTTGGAACTCCGCCTGGGCCAGCGCCGCCAGGGGCACGCCTCCCTGATCGGAGTTCTCCCCGATCTCGAGGATCCGCTCGAGCGCGTCGTTGACCCAGGATGCGGTCGGATAGGCGTCGACCAGCTCGTAGTACTTCGCTTCGGCCTCCTGCATCCGTCCCTGATAGAAGAGCATCTCGGCGACCTGGAAGAGCGCTTCGACCCGAACCGCCGGGTCCGTCGCCTGCTCGGCCATCACCTCGAAGAGCTTCCCCGCTTCTTCGAGCCGGCCCAGCTGCAGGTCGCAGTTCGCCATCTCCAGCTGCACCTCGTTGGCCGTCGTCACGTCCTGCGCGCTCTTGATCGGAGTCACGCGATCGAGAAGCCTCTGATAGGCCGCGTACGCGTCCTCGTACCGATTGAGCTCGTGCTGCAGGAGCTGGCCCTTGTCGTAGAGGGCCCGGTCCACCAGAGGATTGCCGGGATCCGCGACGACGACCGCGTCGTAGGCCGCGAGCGTCTCGTCCGTCCGCCGCAGCTTGCGGAGCATGCGCGCCCGGTCGTAGAGCATCTCCACCCGCAGGCCCGACTCCGGCTGAGCCGCCAGCGCCTGATCCAACGCGGCCAGTGCGTCGTCCGGCGCCCCCTTCTTCTCCGCCAGGATCGCGAGCTGATACAGGGCGCTCCCGTGCGCCGAGCGGGATCGATCGAGTTTGGCGGCGAACTCGAGGGCCTCCGGGGACTTCCCCGCGAAGAAGAGCGAGTTGAGATAGAGATCGGCGAGCCCGGGATGCTCGGGATGGCTCCGTTGGATCTCCGCCAAGCGCGCGAGCCCGGTTTCGGCGAGCGACGCGGTGCGGATCAGCGATTCGAGCTCGCTCGCCGCCCACCGCGAGTCTTCCGGATGGTCCGCGAGATAGTCCAGACAGAGGTTCATCGCATCGGCATCCCGCCCCAGCTCGCGATAGAGCCGCTCGAGCTCCTGCACGAGGATGGAGGAGCGCTGCGTGTGCTCGATCGCTTCTTCGTAGACCTCGAGCGCACGCGGCAGCCGATCCTGTCTCGCCAGCTGTCGGGCGTAGAGCTGGGCCACCTTCGGATTGTCCTTGTTCGCCTGGAAGAGCGCCTCGAACTGGGCCAGCCCCTCGTCCACCTGGCCATTGCGGATCGAGGTCTCCGCGTCGCGGATTCCCTGATCGATCGGGCTCCGCTTGGGCTCCTTCGCCCAGACGGGACCGGCCAGGAACGCGAGCGCGAGCCCCACGATCCCGGCGCAGGCCCAAAAACCGCCTCGGTTGGACAGACTCATCCGGTTCGGGTTCGCGTGACGCCGCCTCATCGGCCCCGCTCCGACAGCGCCTGGAAATAGTCGTCCACGAGCGAGCGGAACTCCTCGGGAACGGGATCCTGGCTGCCCCGGAGGATCCCACGGTTCAGGAGCTCGTCCCTCGAAAGCTCGTCCGTGAGCGGCGGAGGGGACTCGCGGTCCTCGGGGTTCACGCCGGTGCGCGCCACCCGCTCGTCGTCGTAGTCCTCGCGGCGGATGGACTTCTGAGCCGTGAGCAGTCGCGAGAGAATCTTCTGCTGCCGTTCGAGGATCCGTTCGTCGATGGTCCCCCGCTCGCGCATCTCCTCGGCGAGCTCGTCCATTTCCTTGCCGAGATCATCGAGCCGTCCGAGGACATCCTTGCGTCCGTCGAGCGCGCCGCCGACCTCGTCGAGACCGCGCCGGATCATCTCCTGACGGGCGGCCAGCTCTTCCAGGCGCTGCTGCTCGCTCTGACCGGGACTGAGCCGCTGGCTCTGCCCCGCCATGCCCTGGCTTTCGCCGTTGAGCTGCTCCTGTTGCGCCGACAAGCCGCGCATCTTCCCCATCGGGTTGTTGCACTGCCCGCTGGACGAGGCCGAGCACATCTTCTGGTTCGTCTCGAGAAGCTCGATGACCGTCTGGTTCATCGAGTTCGCCGACGAGTGCCCCTGCGCCATCGCGGCCTGCCGGTTGCCCTGCTCGAACGCGCGCGTGGATCCGTCCAGGCTCTGGACGACCTGACCCATCGACTTGGCCAGATCCGGGGAGAGGAACTGCGACTTCTTCCCCAGATCGTAGAGATCGTCGAGCGTCTGCTTTCCTCCCTCGGCGATCGAGGATTGCAGCTCCGCGTTCTCCCGGGCCGCCTTGCCCGGCGCCTCGCGCAGGAGAGACTCCTGATTCTGGCTCAGGCTCACCAGATTGCCCGAGATCGCGTAGAGCTGCCGGATGATCTCTTCCTGGTCCTGTTGCTGGAGCTGCTGCTGCATGTCCTGCATCTGCTGCGCGAGCTGCTGGAGATCGTTCTCGGCCTTGCGTCCGAACTTGAGGCTCTGCTTCTTGCTCTGGCTGCCGCTCATCTGCTGCTGCGCATCCTGCATGCTCTTCTGCGCCGCCTCGGCCTGCTCCTGGGTCTCGTTCTCCTGCATCTGCTTGTCGAGCTCTTCCCAGTTCTCCTTGGCCTCTTCCTGCAGCTTGGCAAGCTCTTCCTGGAGCTTGCGCAGCTCCTCGCGGAGCGCTTCCTGCTTCTTCTGCAGCTCGGACGCCGCCTGGGGATCGAGCGGAGCTTCGTCGGCCGACTCCCGCTCCTCGTTCTGGGCCTGATCCTGATCGCCGCTCTTGGGGTCCTGCGAGGGGTTCTGATCCGACGGGTCCTTCTTGTCGGCCTGATCCTTTTCGGACTGGCTCTGGTCCGCCTGGTCCTGTTCGGAGGCGTCCGACTCCTTCAGCTCGGCTTGGGACTTCTGATCCTCCGGAGATTCCGCCTCGTCCGCCTTCCGTTCCGCCGACGTGTCGGCCGGCCGCTCTTCATCGGTCGTCCGCTCCTGCGGCTCGTTCGCCTGCTGGGGATCGGACGGTCGCTGCGTCTGATCCTGCGGGCGCGCGGACTGGTCGCGCGGTTGTTGCTGGGGTCGCTTCTGTCCCTGCTCCCGCGCCCGCTCCAGCTCCTGGTTGAGCTTCTTCTGCTGCTCGACCATGCGCTGGGCGTCCTGCACGAGTTGGTCGAGGTGCTCCTCGGTCTGCATCTTTTGCAGGAGCTGCAACGTCCGATCGAGGCTCTGCTCGAGATCCTGCTGGCTCATCTGCATCTGCTCGAGGGTCTGCTCCACCGCCTTCTTGTCGAGCTTCTCGAGGGCCTGTTTCAGATCGGAGATCTGCTTCTGGAAGTTCGGATCCTGGATCTGCTTCACCAGCTCGCTGATCTGCTTGACCTTCTCCATCATCTCCGGCGAGAAGAGGTCGGCCTGCTCCATCCGCTCCAGCGACTTGTCGAGCGACTTGGAGAGGTCCTCGAGCTTCTGGGTCAGCTTGTCCTGCTTCTCGGCCAGATCCTTGAGGGCTTCCTGCTTCTCCCAGGAGAGGTCCTTGTTCGACTTGAGATCCTGGAGCGCCTTGTTGAGCTCGTCCTTCAGCTCCTTTTGCGACTCCACCATCTCGTGGACGTCCGACTCCTGCTCCTTGCGATCCTCGTGGACGTCGGCATACATCTCCTCGAGCTTGGGGAATCGAACCTCGCACTGCGGCCCGCGTACCGTCTTGGGACCGGTGACCGCGTCGTTGTCGGTGAGCTCGAGGTGGTACGTGATGACGTCCCCCGGCACGATCGCGACGCCTTCCAAATCCCACGGATAGACGACGCGCGCCTCGCGCTCGCCCCGCCAGGTCGCGAGGTTGGTGCGTTGGGCGGGCTTGTCGTTGCGCTGGTAGACGAGGTCGAGTCGGGTCAGTCCGAAGTCATCGAGACAGTCGACGTCGAGCTCGACGGCCATCTCGGGAGGCAACGAGACCGAGCGTTCCGGCGCGAGCTGGTACAGGGTCGGGTTCCGATCGGGCGTTGCGTCGATCCGATAGATCGAAGACGTGTAGTCGATCCCCGGAAGCGAGGGATCGGTGAGCGCGACCCGGTACCGCCCCGATTCCTGGATCACGAGGTCGGCCACCAGAGTCCCGTTGCCGTGGGCCTGTAACGGAATCGGATCGCCCCCTTCGAAGAGAAGTTGCCCGCGGGCATCGGGACGGCTGGAGTTGACCGTGAGGGTGGCGCGCGAACCGGCGACGGCCGCGAAGTTGCCGTCCAGCGCGGTCTCCTCGGTCACCGCGAGCCCGGTGTAGGTCGGCGGCGTGATCGTCTTCTTGAAGCTCTGCGCACGGAGCGGCTCCGTCACGCCGATGCGGTAACCCTCGCTGCGCGAGTGACCGGCCGCGATCGCGTACTCGGTGTCCTCGGAGAGCCCGGCCAACGTGAACTGGAAGGCCTGCCGCACCGCGCCCGCCTCTTCCGCGGTGCCCGCGGGGCGCATCTCGACCGAGCGCCACCCGCCCCCGGCCGGACGGTAGAGGAGCTGGGCCGACTCGATGTCGTGCGGGACCTGGGCCTGGACCCGAACCGCGGCGCCACGCGGAATCGTCACGTTCCCCGGGATGACCACGATCTGGAGCGCGGGCGGCAGCTCGAACGTCCCGGGCGCGCGCAGCCGATCGAGAGAGGCCTGGAATCCGTTGGGAGCCAGAGCGGCCAGAGCCAGCAGCGCCAGTCCCCCGGCGAGGATCCGAAGCGTCGGCGGACGGAGGCTTCGGGCACGGCTCAGGATCGCGAACTGGCCGGAGTCGAGCCGGGACGTCCCCTCGGCGACCGCCTGCGTCGCGAGACCCCGCGAGAGCGGATCGTCCAGCGCTTCGATCCCGGACTCGAGCTCGTCCGCGTTGACCAGCTCGTTGCGGGCGAGACCGAGGCGCCGCTCGAGGTGGCGGAGGAACTCCGGATAGGTGAAGCGATACCGCATCCCATAGCGAATCGCCACGAACAGGCCCGCGGCCAACGCGGCCACGGCGAGGCCGGGGACCGCCCACCCGCTGATCGGTCGATAGCGCAGGAGCATTCCCGCGACGATCGCGAGCAGGAAGAGGGGCACGATGATGGAGGCTCCGAGGACCGAGGCCTCCAGGATCCGCCGTCTCCGGAACGTGCGGTATCCCTGCCGGGCGAGCTTGCGAAACGGTTGCTTCGACTCCACGATGCGCCTCCTGGTCGTGTTCCGCGCGCTCGGCGGAACGACTGCGGGACCGTCCCCGGCGGGCGGTCCTCGGGGTGAAACCGGCCCTCGGTCAGTCCGTCATCGCGTAGACCACGGTGTTGATCGCCATTTTCATGGCCGCCTCCCGCACGTCGGGAGGATCCTTGTGCACCTCGGGATCCTCGATCCCGTCCCCGATGTCCGCCTGATAGGTGTAGAAGACCATCAGGCGGTTGCCATCGAAAATCCCGAACCCTTGGGACGGCTTGCCATCGTGCTCATGCACTTTGGGAGGCCCTTGGCGCAAGTCATAGAAACAGTGGTAGATCGGATGGTCGAAAGGAACCTCGACCAGCTTCCGATCCGGGAAGAGCCGGGCCATTTCCCGGCGGAACGACTCGTCCATCCCATAGTTGTCATCGGCAAAGAGGAACCCACCGGCGAGCAGGTACTTGCGGAGCCGGGTCAGCTCGGCGTCCGTGAAGCGGACGTTCCCATGCCCGTTCATGTAGACGTAGGGGAAGTTGAAGAACTCGGGATCCAGGATGGAGACCCGCATCTCTTCGGTCCCTTCGACCGCGATGGAGGTCCGCTCCCGCACGGCCTCGGCGAGGTTGGGCAGGGAAGACGGATTGGAGTACCAATCTCCGCCGCCTCCATACTGCAGCCGCGCGATGGAGAACCCGGGTCCCGGGAGATGCGCCTGT
>JAGQHR010000201.1 GCA_020431745.1 Candidatus Eiseniibacteriota bacterium | reverse complement strand
AGCCCGGGTCAGCTGGGAGGTTCCGCAAGCTGCCGTGACCGCGTTCGAGGTGCAGCGCCGGGACGATCGCACCGGGGAGTTCGTCGTCATGAGTCCGCGACTCGAACCGGATCCTCCGAGCTGGCTGGACACGAGTGTTGAGAATGGCCACACCTATGAGTATCGCGTCCTCGGGTATGACTTGCGGGCCCGGCTAGTCGCAGAATCGTCGGTCGCGGTGCGCCTCGATCTGGCACCGGTCCTGAGTCTCGACCAGGGCGAGGCGTATTCCGCGAGCCGGACGGTCACGGTGAACCTGCTGGCCACGACGGCGGAGTCCATGCGCCTTGCCAACGGACCCGATCCCTCGTCCAGTCCCTGGCAAACGAAGGAGTCGGAGTTCACCTGGACCCTGGCGGGGGCAGACGGTCCGAAGGTCGTGTCCTGCCAGGTCCGGTATGACACGGGCGAGGTTTCCGAGACGATCGAGGGGCAGGTCGTTCTGGACACCACGCCGCCAGCGACGGTGCTGTCGCTCGACATCGATCCGAGCCTTCGGCAAGTCACCGTCGATGCCAGCGGCACGCTGGACGCATGCCCCCCGGGATCGCTCGAGTATTTCTGGAACTGGGGCGACGGTTTGATGGAATCGACGTCCGAACCGATCGCGATCCACCGCTATCGCGGCCCTGGCGCGTGGAGAGTCTCACTGCAAGTGCAGGACTGTGTCGGCTGGACGAGCGCCGCCGCCGAGTCAGTCTCCTTGTCCAACGGCGCTCCGGCCGAGCCGAGGCTGCTCCGGCCGAGGAATGACGCCCAGGTGGCTGGACCACAGGTCTCGCTGGGTTGGCAACAACCGACGGACCTGGAATCGGATGCAGTGCACTATCGCGTCTATCTAAGTCGCGTCGATCCCCCGTCGATCTTCAAGGCGAGTTGGGATGGCACTTCGCTGGTTCTGGCAGACTTGGAATACAGGACGAAGTACTACTGGCGCGTCGTCGCGGTAGACGAGTGGGGTGCCGTCGGCCCCTCGAGCCCGACCTGGTCTTTCGATACGGGCCCGCGCCCCGGACCGAATCGGGACGGCGTCCTGCTGCTCCACACCAATGACGCCGTCGTCTATTCGCAGGGGCTGAGCTACCGCGGTACCTCCGGGCGCGACTGCCAGGACGACTATCTCCACTGTCCGCCGCAGGACGCGGCCTGTATCTACCAGGTCAAGAACGCGACGTCCGGGCGCGGTGCCGATACCGCGGTCTGGTGGGTTCTCGCGGCCTTCCCTCCGTCGTCCTGCCCGCGTGTGGCCGGGGTCACCTTCGGCATCGGCTGGAACGATGACGAGACCATCACTCTCGTGGATCACGGAGCGTGCGGCGACTTCGAGATTCCGCAACCGGATTGGCCCGCCTCCGGCTCCGGCACGGCGGTCACCTGGACTTCCACGCGCTTGACGCACCTGCTCGAGGTCTACTGGTTCGCGGGGTACGCGCCCGACGGCCCGGCGGTCTTCGAGCTGCGGCAGCACCCGACACAATCCAGCAGCTTCGCCGACGATTCCGTGCCTTCCGGTCTGAATGCGATCCCGAGCGCAGCCATGGGAACCCTCGGCCTCAACGGTGCGGTCGGCGACTTGCTCCAGGATCCCGCAATCTCGGACCGCTAGCCGAAAGACTCAGACGGAAGACGACGAAATGGTCGCCGCCGGACGCGGCGGCCGCTCGTGGATGCCAGCGGACGCGGACGGATGCCGGCAGGGCGGTAGCCGACAAGCCAGGAAGAGTCGGCGGTTGGCCGGCGCCGCGTGCGCTTCCGCGGACCGGCGTGTTTATCTGGACGAGGCCCGGGCTGCGGCGCAGCATGGAGAATGACCCAGCCCGTCCGGCCACCATCGGAGTCCAAACGAGGACGGCGAAACGGGAGCGAGGCGATGACTCGTAAGGTGCTGACTGGGAACACGGTGACTCGGCGCAGCTTCCTGATCGCCGGCGCCGTGATGGCTACCGGACTGAACCTGGGAACAGTGCAAAGAGCCCGCAGCCAGTCCGGGAGACCCCTAGGGAGAGCGAAGATGGACATCGATCAGTTCGTCCACGACTGCATTTCCGCCCATCAAGAGACGGATCCTCAGGCGGCCGTCCTGGAGGTGCTCCGGCGAGCGGTCCAGGAACCCGGCGCCGTCATCGCCGCCCTCGGGGAACCGACGGAGGCGGGGATTCGCGTCCTGCACCGGTCGGAGACGCTGACGATCTTCAACGCGACGTGGACGCCGCAAATGAACCTGATGCCCCACAATCATCTCATGTGGGCGAACATCGGCATCTACACGGGGCGCGAGGACAACATCCTCTGGCACAAGACGCCGGAGTCCATCGAAGCCGTCGGGGCGAAAGCACTCTTCGAACGGGATGTGGTGGCGCTGCCTCCGGACGCCATCCATTCCGTCACGAATCCTCTGCCGCGTTTCACGGGTGGGATCCACATCTACGGGGGCGACTTCTTCGATACGACGCGCAGCCAATGGAATCCCGAAACGCGCGCCGAGGAACCGTCCGACGGCGCTGTGATCCGCGCGATCTTCGATCGGGAAAACGACCGGATGCAGCGCGAACGGGACCGGGGATAGGCCCGCGTCCCGTTCGCCGTACCACTTCGAGAGCGCTCCGACCGCGAACACTGCATCGAAGGCCCGCAACACCTCCGCGCAGCGTCGGGCCGGCGGGCGATACCGGAAACAAGCTAGCGCACGCGCACGACTCTGCGACTCTCCGCATGGCCGTCGAGCTCGACTCGGTACCAGTAGATCCCGGCCGGAACGGGGGAGTCCGCGTCGTTTCGACCATCCCACGTCAGCTCGTGGCGCCCGGCCGGCAGGTTCCCATCCGCAAGAGTGCGCACGAGACGACCGGCCGCATCGTAGACGCCCGACCGTACGTGCCCCGCACGCGGGGTCCCGAAGGCAAGCCGCGTGCGTTCTCCGAAGGGATTGGGCGCCGCAGTCAGCTGCTGGATCTCTCCGGACGTTCCGGGAATCGAGCTCGAGGCCACGCTGCCGACCGTCCGGATTCCCAAGCCCCGACAGGCGGACCACGCCGGCACGATGCCCACGTTCTCCCAGCCGGCCGGGAACCCCTGGCCGGGACCGATCAACGTCCGTGGGCAGCCTCCCCCACCGGTTTCGTCGCCTGCGATGAGCAGGCCCGTGACACCGGTGGCGCCGTTCGCGCGCCAGCCGACCCACCAATCGCCGCTCACCTGAAGGTCGACCGGAATCGATCGATGGTTCACGGCCGGCCAGGGCGTGATCACGCCGGGATCAAGGTCCGCCAGGTGGAGCAGGACCTGACCGGGGTCACCGGTAGGGCCGTTACTCCACACGTAGACGTCCATCGTCGTCCCCTCCGGCAGCGGCTCGGTCCGCGTCACCGTGAACTGCAGCTCGCAGATCCGGAAAGGCTGGCCGTCGTCGGTGTGGAAGCACTCCGCGAAAGCACCCTGCTCACCGGTCTCGAGCCCGTTCGGGATCCAACCGTACGCGCTCTCCCACGTGGCATCGTGGTTGGCCAAGACCTCACCACAGTCCGGAGGCGGAGGGATGACGAGGGGTGTTCCCACCACCTCGATCCCGAAGCTTCGGCACGCGGACATCGACGGTACGATCGCGGTGGACTCCCAACCGACCGGAAATCCGCGTCCGGGTCCGATGAACGTCAGCGGACAGCCGGCACCACCGGTCTCGTCCGCGCCCGCCAACCATCCGGGAGCTCCGCCGTTCCAGTTGCCGCGCCAGCCGACCCACCAATCGCCCGAGACGATCGCGTTGATCGGGATGTCGTGCACCGAGAACGCGGGCCACTGCGCCACGGGTCCGGGATCGAACTGCGTGACGTGGGCGATCTCGGTCCCGGGATCGTCCGTGGGACCGTTGTCCCACACGTACAGATCCAGGGTCTGGCCCGCCTGATCTCCGATCTGGGTCAGGTAGACGCGCACCGAACAGATCGAGAGCTGTTCTCCGGAATCCGTGTGGAAGCACTCGGCGAACGCTCCCTGGGCTCCACTCTCAGAACCGTTGGGGAGCCAGACGTATCCGTTCTCCATCGTCCCGTCGTGGTTGCGCAGGGTGTCCGCGCAACCACCGCCCGCACTCGCCTCGACGACCACCACACCGTCGCCTCGTTCTCGCGCCCCACCCAGTCCGTCTGCGTGGGCGGTTCCCGCGAACCAGAGGGCCGGCAAGAGTGCCCCGAGAACCAAGTGCCGTTGCACTTTCTGGATGCTCTTCATCAGCGCACCACCATGATCTTGTGCGTCTTCACGTAGCCCGGGGTCTGCATGCGCAGGAAGTAGATCCCGCTCGACAGCTCCCGCGTCGAAAGCGGTCGCGAATGCGATCCCGCCGGCATCGCTTCGTCGGCCACGGTCTCGACGAGCTTGCCGCTCACGTCGAACACCTGGACCGCGACATGAGCGGAGCGCGGCATGTCCCAACGCACCGTCGAGCCGACGTCGGTCCGGATCGGGTTCGGATACGGTGCCGCGAGCTGGAAGACCGCCGGCACTCCGGACTGCCCCAAACCGCGCTCCGCGTGCAGCACGAGCGGCTCATGCAACGTCCCCAGCGCATCGTCCGCACGGAAGGACACCGTCTCGACCACGTCTCCGACCGCGTCGTTCGCCTCATCGAAGTAGCGGAAGGTCACGGTCTCACCGTCGGCGACATCGCTGTCGATGACGAGGAACGCGTAGTACTCGTCGAGCGGAGCGATGTACTGCGACTCGACATAGCCGCGTAGCTCGTCCCCGACGAACGCACCGAGCACTCCGGGCGTCTTGCCTTCCGCGCTGCCGTCGACCTGGACCCGGGCGATCACCGTCATGTTGAACTGACGACCGACGTCCAAGTGCCAGTTCGGTCGATTCGCGGATGCCGAACCGATGGCCCCGGTGCGATCCCCGCCGAGTCCCTGAGACGTCGGCACGACGATCGCTCCGGCCGTCCCACCCGTTCCGTTCGTCGTGCTACCGCTCGGCCTTCCGAACGCCTCACCAGCCACGGTCGCGAAGGCTCCCGCACCGGCGAAGGGTTGGGGATCGGCGTACTGCAACCAGGCGCCGGCTCCGACGGCATCCTCCAGGTACAGCTTGTAGCCACCACCCGGGACGAGAGTGTCAAGGCCACCCACCCACACCGGTACGCTCGCGACGTGCTCGGCGAAGGCGGACTGCGACTTCATGACGTCCCCGTCCGACGGCATCAGATTGACCAGGGCATCGTTGATCGCCTGCGACGCGCTGGGCGGGTAGCCGACCCAGTTCCAACCGTCGACCAGATAGATCGGCGTGTCAGCCGCGACCGGCTGTCCCTCGTGCAGGATCGTGCCCGCCGTGCTCAGCGAAATGGCGTAGCTCTCGCGTACGTCGAGATCGGTGAGCGATCCCTGCCATCCCAGCTCGGCGTCGTACTGCGCAAACGCAGTGCGCGACTTGATGAGGTCCCCGGCCTCGGGGTTGAGATCGCCGAGGACGGTGACCACGCTCATGTCGAGCGAATCGGCCAGGTTGAGAGAGAACCAGGTCCATCCTGCGTTCAGGTCGATCTCCTGTTGCGACACGGACGGAGCATCCAGCGCCACCAGGGTGATCGGGACCTCCGGCGTTCCCTTCCGACGGTCCGCTTCGAAGTACAGATAGTTGTCCGCAGCCTGGTAGAGCTTGCACTGATCGCTGTCGTAGATCTTGAAGCGGACGTTCTCTCCCGCCAGCGCGTCGCTGTAGATGTTCATGAAGGCGAGGTACCGGGGCGGAGAGATCGTATCCACCAGGATGGGCTGCGCCACGCCGCGGATCTCGTCGCCGACGAATCCAAAGACGATGTCATCGGGATCGGTGGAGACCGTTCCCCCGATCGACAGCTCGAGCACCGCGGTCATCGACTGGCTGAAGTCGGAGGGGTCGACGGTCCAGCTCGGCGGCTGGCAGACGATGTCGACCCGGACGTCCAGCTGCGCGGCGATCGCGGTGTTCGGCACCTCGGCGGTGATCGTCCCCTGATAGCTTCCCACGGGAAGCGTCGGATCGATCGCGAAACCGATCCCCAAGGTCTGGCCGGCGACCACCGTCCCGGTGGACTGCGTCGGCGTGAGCCACGAGGGCACTCCGGTCAGATCGAACTGGAGATCCCCGGTGGAACCGTTGACCAGCGTGGCCAGAACGCTGCCGGATCCCAAGTACGTCTGCTCCCGGTAGACGGAAGACGACGCCCACGTGAAGTCGCTCCGGCGCACATCGAACTGCCACTGCACCGAAGACTCCATCGGATTGCCGGCCAGGTCCTTGATCGCGTTCACCGTCGCATGCAGGGTCTGTCCTTCGAGCAACGAG
>JAGQHR010000200.1 GCA_020431745.1 Candidatus Eiseniibacteriota bacterium | reverse complement strand
TCTACAACGACCCCGACGCGAACGAGTTCGATGCGCAGCTGCTCGCGCCGCACGACAAGCCGCCCGTGATTCCCAACGTGGTCGACCACTCGCAGACGACGGGCGTCTTCCTCGCCCAAGACGTCTTCAACCGCGGTCCTCGGGACGGCCAGGAGATCCCGCGGCGGGGCGTCGACGCGGTGCCTCAAATCGCGGTGCTGGCGGCTCGTCCGGTACCGCGCGGAATGGGCAACGACTTCTCGATCACCGAGTTCGAGCCTCGGTCCTTCCTCGGCTACGCCCCGGTACAGGAGGACGGCTCATTCCGGATCCGCGTGCCGGCCGACACCCCGATCAGCTTCGCGACGCTCGACGATGAGGGGCGCGGCTTCGTGGTCAAGCGGACCTGGCTCTACGTCCGACCGGGTGAGGAGTTCAACCAGTGCACCGGGTGCCACGAGGATCGGGAAGCGGGAGGACCGTTCCCCACCAACCTCGCGCCCATGGCCGCGACGCTCGAACCGACCGATTTGAACGTGCCGCCCTCGGAGCGCCGCATCATCAGCTACGAAACGGAAATCGAGCCGATCATCGAAGCCAAGTGCGTCAGCTGTCACGTGCCGACCTATGAGTCGCGCGACTCGCTGCTGGTCGACGGTCGCACCGTGACGGTAGTCGACACGATCCCGGCGCCGGGTCTGCTCGATCTCCGCTCGCTCGCGGATACCACGGAGAGGGGAGAGATCTTCCCGCTCGCGTACGTGAGTCTCGCGGGAGAGGGCGACGAGGAGGAGGGCACTCGGACGTTCATCACACCGGCGTTCCCCCGCCGGTCGCTGTTGATCGACACGATCATGGGTCTGGGGTCCCATGCCGGCGAAGAGCCGCACCCCACAACGGAGAATGCGCTCACGGAGGCAGAGAAGGAGTCGTTCCGGCTCTGGGTGATGTTGGGCGCGCAGTATCGGTGACGTTCAGGAAGGATTGCATCTCTCTCGACGGGCGCGGGCGGGTCTTCGCGATCGCGCGCCCGGCGAGAGGTGGACCAGGAAAGGACCAGGCATGACGACGACGATCGGTGAGGAAGGGCGGGGAGAGGTGCGCGGTCCGGGCGCGGCGGGCAGTGCAGATCGGATGCTCCGGATGGCGGGGGTCTGCGGGCTCGTGCTCTGGGGTGCGCTCCTGTGGGTGCCGCCCAAGAACGCCACCGCCGGGAAGGAGCAGCAGGTGCTGGCCGGGCACGCCCTCAAGACGCCCGCGGGGGAGGTCGCCCAGCTGCCTGAGGGAGCCGTCACCGTCGTCCACTTTTGGGCGACCTGGTGCGCACCGTGTCGGAAAGAGTTGCCGCTCCTGGACCAGGTGCGGGCCACGTATCAGGAGCGCGGGGTGCGTTTCGCGGCGATTTCGGTCGATACCGACGGAGATAAGTTGCGGCGTTTCCTCGAGGACGTCCCGGTGAAGCTGCCTATCTATATAGATGGGCCCTCGGGGATCGCCCGGGCCCTCGATCTGCCCAGCCTCCCTTACACCGTGGTCCTCGATGCCAAGGGGAACACCGTCCTGTCGACGGCCCAGTCGGGTGCGTCGGCGATGAAGGCCATTTCGCAGTCGATCGATCGGACGCTCGCGCAGGCGGCGAGCAGGGGACAAGGCGAATGAACACACGCGATCGCTCCCGGACTCGCCGGGCGAAGCGGACGGGAACCGGACGGGGTGCGCGTTGCGGGCTGATGCTCGTGACCACGATCGCCCTGGCCGGCACCTGGACCGGGTGTGCCCGCGTGCGCCCGTACGAACGGGAGTATCTGACCGACCCCATCATGGCGATGGAGGCTCCGGCCGATGCGGAGACGCGGGAGCTGAAGTGGCTGGAGGCACGGGAAGGCTCGTCCGGCGGCACGGGTGGCGCCGGTGGAGGCTGTGCTTGCAACTGAGACGGGCAAAGAACGGAGCCAGCCGGTCCCGACGGCTCGGAATTTGTCCTCCCGTGGACCGACGGCTGCGTCGAGCCGTGAGATCGATGCACGTCGTCGCGTACCTGATCGCCTCCGGTGTTGCGCTCGCGATCCCATCGTTCGCGGATCCGTTCGAAGTCGAGGATCAGGAGGCGACCTATCTGTTCCGCTTCTTCTCGGATGCGGACAAGGTGCACGTCTCCTCCCACTACGGGTTCTATGACGTCGCGCTCCAGAACGATTGGAAGCTGGGCCTGCGCTACAACCACGAGCAGGTGACGGTCCCCGGAGTGGCGGCCCCGGCCGGCAGCGCCGAAGCGGTCGACGCGATCACCACCGCCAGCCGTCCCATTTCCGGTGAGGACGCCTACCAGGATTTCACGAAGGTTCGCAACGAGGTGCGCGCCTCGCTCGATCGCGGTCCGGCTCATGTCGGGTACTACGTCTCAAAGGAGTCCGACTACTTCGCGCAGCAGGTCGATGGCGAGTGGACCCAGTCCCTGGCTCAGGACAACACCTACCTCTCGGGCGGCGGATCGTACGGGTGGGATCGGATCACACCTCTTGCGGATCAGGACACCGCGACGCCGGACGATCACCGGAACACCACACATGGAAGCCTCATCCTGACTCAGCTCCTGAGCGCGACGACCGTCGTGCGGCTGGGCGGTGAGCTCGAGCGGGTGGAAGGGTTGCAGCACAACCCGTATCGCAACGTCTATGCGGGGGGCGGGCCGGTGCCGGAGCGGCATCCCTCGACCCGCAATCGCCGGGACGCGTTCCTGCGGCTCAGTCAGTATTTCCGGAATCGATCGAGCGTGCAGATCGACTATCGCTACTACACCGACGACTGGGGCGTGCAGTCGCAGACCGTCGGGGCCAAGCTCAATCAGTACGTCGGGCCGAACGTGGTCGTACGCTATCGCTATCGCTACTACGACCAGGGAGCGGCCGACTTCTATCGCGCCGAATACGTGCTGGCCGACGGCATCGACGGGTATCGCACCGGGGACTATCGACTGCGGCCCATTCAGGCGCATCTCTTCGGGGGCATGCTCGAGGTGGGGCTCGCCGCGATCCCGGCCACTCCCCAGTGGCTGCGGAGCTCGCGTCTGACCCTCAGCTACGAGCGGTATTTCAACGACATCAACTTCTCCGCGAACGTATTCGAGACCGGACTCAGCGTGGATTTCTGATCCCAGTCGAGGGGCGAAGGACCACGAAGGAGACAACATCATGCGACGCATCGACCACCGCAGCGGATGGTTCGGGGTGGGACTGGCGATGACGCTCTGGGGCGGGAGCGCGGCGCTGGCCGCGACCTTCGAGCCGGCGCCGATCTCCCCGGAGCTCGGTCTTGATGTCCTCGATCGCTCCGTCACGGAGGAGCATCTGGAGCGGGCGCTTCTCGCGGCGCCCTATGCCGTGGCTGCCCTGGGCACCGTAGACGTCTACGATGTCTTTCCCTATGTCGAGTCCCGGTTCTTCGTGGTCGTGTCCGACCCGGACTGGAACCGGATCGTCGTGACCGAGACCGGGTCGGGGACGCTCAGCGCGTTCGATGGGTCAGGCACGGAGGTCGGCCCGCTCTCGCGTCCGCACGGCTTGACGGTGGGACGGGACGGTTGGCTTTTCGTCTGCGACACCGAGAACGACCGGGTCGTGGTCCTGGAGCCGCACATCGAATACGACCATCTCGGGTTCATCCCGCACGCGAGCATCGACGGGCTGTCCCGCCCGTTCGACGTGACCGTGAGCGACGCGGGAACGCCGCTCGATCCGGCCGACGATCGCCTGTATGTCGTGGAGGCCGGCGCGAACCGGATCACGCGCTTCGATCACGACGGGGGCCGATTTGTCGCCGTGAGTTCCATCGGTGGGCTCGGCACGGGTCCGGGACGTTTCGCCGGACCGACCGCGATCGCCGCGTCGACACTGGACGGGGTGACGCAGATCTACGTGGCCGAGGCCCACACCGGCGCGATCGTCCGGCTGGAGGACCACGAAGACGGTCTGCAGTGGGAGTCGCGCCAGCGCGTCGAGGGCGGTCGGGTCACCGGTCTCAATACGGACCGATTCGGCAATCTCTATCTGACGGCGCCGTCCGATGGTTGCGTCCGCAAGCTCGATAGCCGGCTCGAACCCCTGGCGACTCTGCGCGGCCTGCAGGAACCGAAGGACTTCTTCATTCCCGCGGTGCGCACCACCGATCACCGTAACGGACACGTGGACTGGGCCGGACACGGCACCGGCGTCCTCGTCGAGAAGTGGTCCCGGGATTCGGGACTACGGTTGTTCGATCTGGGCGTCGACGTCACGGATCTCGAGGCACGGGAAGCGGGCGACGGTCTGACCGCGCGCTTCCGGCTCACCGATCCTGCCGACGTCACGATGCGGGTGCTCGATCCGACGACGGACGGTGTCCTCGCCGAACGCGTGGTCGGCGCCTTGGGCGCCGGCGATGCCGAGGTCGGGATGACCGATCGCGACCTAATGCAGGATCTGCCGGCGGGTGACTACCTCGTCGAGGTGACCGCACGGTCGGAGTACGAAGGCGCCGGTCGCGTCGCGCGTTCCCGGATCGAGGTGAGCCTGAGCTACGGGATGGCGGGGGGAACGCTGGCGTTTGCCGGCAGCCATCCCAATCCCTTCGTGGGCAGCACGGAGTTCCGTCTGGCCCTGCCGGCGAACGTCGTCGGCGATGTCGAGGTCGACGTGTTCGATCCCAGCGGCCGCCGCATCCGCACTCTGAGCACGCCCGCGGCGTCGGGAAGCGTGGCCCTGCGTTGGGACGGCCGCGATCAAAGCGGGCATGACGGCGGATCAGGGGTCTACCTCTATCGCGTGCGCCTGGGAGACTGGGAGCGTTCCGGCAAGGTGGTGAAGCTCCAGTGAGACGTTCGTTGCGACACGTACTCGCGCACCGTCCGGTGGCCGCCGTCGCGCTGGCGGCCATCGCCGTGTTCACGCTCTCCGGGTGTCTGGAAGCTCCCGAGCTGGAAGACCGTTGGACGCGACTGGACGTGGTGTCGCTGACCACCGAGGCGAACGCGCCGACCAAGTGGGGAGAGCCCGTGACGCTGCACGCACGCGGCCGCATCACCTACCGCGCGGTGCTCACGGGGGCTGTCGCGATGGAGCTGCGCTACAGCGATGCCATCGGATTCGCGGACGTCCAGCTGGAAGACGACGTCGATCGGCTGGCCATGACGGAAGACATCGAGCAGATCCTGGCCGGCTCGACGGTGCTCGCTTCGGGCGCGCAGTCGGTGACCGGATTCCACAAGCTGATCCAGGAGATCGACTTCGATCTGCAGGCGAACCTGCCGGCGGGACCGGAAGGTGGACTCTTCGTCATCTTCTACTTCGGCGAGGAAGAGGAAGTCGAAGGTCCGGGCGGGGAGATGGAGACGGTCGTCCATCCGATCGAGTTCGCGGCCCACGAGATCCTCCCCGGAGGGATGGAGCTCGTCCCGGAGGACACGCCATGAGCCGAGCACACACGACCCAAGGAGCACGTGCCACGAAACGGGGACATGCCATGGAGGAAGGGTACTCCTCAGAACGAGGGCGCACCTCGAAGCGAGGGCGTGCTGCGGAACGAAGGCATTCCACTAGGCGAGGGCATGCCACGATACGAAACGCGGTCCTCGCGTTCGTGCTTCTCGCGCCGATGGTCGGTGTAGCGACGCCGGCTCACGCGGCGCCGGCGATCCTCGGCGCCTGGTCCTCCGGTCACGTCTTCGGGGGCGGCATCCAGACCGATTCCGACCTGACGCACTACGACTGGGACGCGCGCACGCACCCGGCCTATGGCGGTGAGCTGGCGCTCGGTTGGCGGTACGTCGGCATCGGCGCGCGCTACGTCTCGGGCGAGAACGAACAGCGCACCGAGAACCCGTTGGTCTCCTATGCGGCGACCGTGCGTTCCCGAACCGTGGAAGCGATCGTGCCCGTGCGCGTGCTCCGGCTTTGGGGCTTCGGACTGACCGGATGCGGCAGCCTGGGTCGGATGTGGCTCACCTACGACCCCGATCGCGTGGAGATTCCAGTTGCGGGGTCCGATCCGCTGATCGTCGAGCTGTCGCCGATCGAGACGTGGACGGTCAGCGCCGGCGGAGCGATCCGCCACGGGTTGGCCGGACCGTTGGATGTCGGCTTGTCCGCGCGCCGCCGGTGGTTCGAGCTCGACACCGCCCACCGGGTGGGCGAGGACATCGCCTACGAAAAGCAGAGCTTCGGGCAGTGGGAGGTCCAGATCGAGGTGGGATGGGAGGTCGGTCTCTGACCGAGCCTTCCGGGAGCGGACGACTCTGGATTCTGGCTCCGATCATGTCGGGGAGGGAGCACCGGATGCGGTTTCCAGCAACGAGAGCGGCGGGATTCCTCGCGGCCTTCGTCATTGCGCAGGCCTTGATAGTCACGGCAGCACGCGCG